>JAGCWB010000029.1 GCA_017962065.1 Bacteroidales bacterium | reverse complement strand
CTGTATAGTAATCGTTCAAAAAGCGAACGATTACTTTACAACAACTCGCTCAGTATCAACACTTTAGCCGCCAGCCGCAGCGGGGACTACAACGCAAATGCCGCGCTACAGTGTTTGTCATTGTGTGGAAATTTTATTAAATTTGAGCCATGACAGGTTTGCTTCATGGCAATTATATCATCGACGGGGTGCAAATGGCCTTGTCGCCGGAGCGTATGCTGCGGGAATGCTGCACAGAGCCGCCGCTGGAGCCGGACGGAGATCCGGAAACCATAGCGGACGAGCAACTGGACGCCAAGCCGGACAGTTTCGTCTTCAAGGATTCGGCCATTAAGAAATATGCCGATACCTTAGCCGGCTTCAAGCGCTCGCTGCCGCTGCCTTTCGCCGGGCCATATACGGCCGGAAAGGTGGCCCAGGCTTTGCTGGATGCCATTTGGATGTCGGGCCACTTCCGCCTGGGAGACCTTTCCCTAAAGGCCGATTGGCGGTGGAACCAGAAAAATATAGGCAATGCCGCCGCCTTCTACCATTCTGTAGAAAGCGCGTGCGCGTATATAGATGCCTTGGGCGTAAAGATAGACAAGTTCAGCCTGTGCGCCGGGCAGCCGTCCGTCAGTTTCAAGGCCGGAACAATTGCCGAGGAAGACGCCCTGGACGAGGAAGAGAGTCTGTTCCGCGAACTTCCGTACCGCACTGCCAACCCGCGTATTTCACGCAGGCGCAAGGCATCGGCCACTTTCATGCCGGATCCGTCGGACTGGATAATCTTCATTCCATTCGACCCTTGCGACTTCCGTCTTGGCGGCAGTGCACTTGCGCAGGCCGTGGGCGCACATCCGTCCACCGCGCCGGAGATTGGCGATGCCGATTATTTCATCGACTGCTACGAAGTTGTGCGCGAACTGGTGGAAGACGGCGTGGTAAAAGCCGGCGCAACGGTTGGCGATGGCGGCCTGATGACCTGCCTTAAAGCCATGGCCAGCGGTGGTACAGGGGCCGAAATCAGCATCCGGGACATCTCCAAGGCCTATGGCGGGGAAACATCGGCCCGAATTCTCTTTGCCGAAGTCCCAGGTGTGGTCATCCAAATTGCCGATGTGGATTACGACTACGTGGATGCCGAACTTCTTCTGCAGGACGTGGTGTATTTCCCTATCGGCCACCCTGCGGCGGGACGCTCCAGCGTAAAATTGACAGAGGCGGTGGAAATCCCGCAAATACTTGAATCTCTGTTAAATACCTTGGAAGGCGAAGACTAATGTCCAAAATTTACGTTCTAGACACCAACATCATACTTCACGACTACAAGAGCGTGAAGCATTTTCAGGACAACGACGTTGTAATTCCCGTGGCCGTAATTGAGGAGCTGGACAAGTTCAAAAAGGGGAACGACGCCCTGGCGTTCAATGCCCGCAGCTTCATGCGTGACATTAACAAACTAACTGAGAATAAGACGTTTGGGCCTCGCGGAATTCCGCTGGGGAAGAACCTTGGGTGCTTGAAGATTGAGCCGAACCATCCCTTTGCGCCGGAGCTTCAGGACCTCTTCAAGGACGATACCCAGGACCACCGCATACTGTCCACCGCCATGTGGATGAGGGACAATAATCCGGGCCGATTCGTGGCGCTGGTTACCAAGGACATAAACCTGCGCCTGAAGGCTAAGGCCGTGGGCATGGAGGCACAGGATTACCTGCGCGGCAGGGTGGACGATGAAGTGATGGAGGGTCTTGAGCGTGAGGTGATTACGGTGGATGTAAAGGCGGCGCTGGCTCAGCACATTGCTGCCGCCCAAGAGAATGCGCTGCCCTGGAAGGAGGTGCAGGCCAAGGAGCCGGCCGCCAACCAGCTGTATAAGTTCCTGCTTGGTAACGATACCATTTGTGGCCGATACGATGCCATGCGCAAGGTGATTACCCTGGTGCGCAGCCGCCAGGCTTATGGCATCAAGCCCCGCAACGACGAGCAGAAGTTTGCCCTGGATGCATGCCTGAACCCTTCCATCCCGCTGGTTTCCCTCACCGGCGGTGCCGGAACCGGCAAAACGCTCCTGGCCCTTGCCGCCGCCCTGGAACAGGCCGACGACTTCGACCAAATCATCCTCTCCCGTCCCACCGTGGTGCTGGGCGGCCAGGATATCGGCTTTTTGCCCGGCGATCAAAAATCCAAAATGGGTCCTTACGTTCAGCCGCTGCTTGATAATCTGGATGTTATCAAGCGTTGCTTCAAGCCAGGCAGCAAGCAGGCTCTTAAGATTGAAGCCATGCTTCACGATGAGCGGCTACTCATTTCACCATTGGCCTACATCCGCGGCCGCTCCCTTGGAAAAGTGTATTTCATTATAGATGAGGCACAAAACCTTACGCCGCACGAGGTGAAAACCATAATCACCCGCGCCGGCGAAGGCACCAAAATGGTGTTCACGGGCGATATCTTCCAAATAGACCAGCCCTACCTGGACCAGTGGTCCAATGGTCTCACTCACCTTGGTGAAAAAATGCACGGCCAGCCCCTTTTCGAGCACGTCACCCTCCGCAAAGGCGAGCGCTCAGAACTCTCCGACATAGCCGCAAAGCTGCTGTAACGGACCTACGCGACGCCGCATCCCGCATTACAGGCCATTTTTGAGGGATGGCACGTTGCCGTGACATGTCAGCCCTCATTTTTGCCTTTTTTTGCGGCCTGGCGCGTCGCTCGCTGTGGCAATTGCTCCGATAAAGCACACTGACCGGGGTTATGAGGCCAAAAGTGTGCTTTAAAGGGGGTGCGGAGGGTGTACTAAAGCACGGCGATCCGGGTCAGGAAGCCGAAAGTGTGCTTTAGTCAAGCATTATTTGGACTACTGGCAGCTAAAGTGTTGATACTGAGCGGGTTGTTGTATAGTCGTCGTTCAGATTTTGAACGAGGGTTGTATAGGAAGTGTCTGACACACAGCTAGTTAGCCGCCAGTGCAGCAACGGCGCGGCCGCGGCCCCGCAACACGAAAACGGCACCCTGGAAAACCTGGGTGCCGTTTAAAAATGCAACTACAGCTTACTTGCTCTGGGCAATCTGGGCCTGGGCCGCGGCCAGGCGGGCGATGGGCACGCGGAACGGGCTGCAGGAGACGTAGTCGATACCGATGGTGTTGAAGAACTCGATGGACTTGGGATCGCCACCGTGCTCGCCGCAGATACCGCACTGGAGGTTGGACCTCTTGCTGCGGCCGCGTTCTACACCAATCTGAACAAGCTGGCCAACGGCCTTGGTGTCGATGGTCTGGAAAGGATCGCTGTCCAGGATCTTGTTGCCAAGGTAGTCACCCATGAAGGTGCCGATATCGTCGCGGCTAAAGCCGAAGGTCATCTGGGTAAGGTCGTTGGTGCCGAAGCTGAAGAACTCGGCAGTACGGGCCATACGGTCGGCGGTGAGGGCAGCGCGG
>JAGCWB010000028.1 GCA_017962065.1 Bacteroidales bacterium | reverse complement strand
TTCCGCCGGGGCAGGCCGCAACCAGTATCATTCCAAGTCCCATCATGGGGGAAATCCATCCTGTCATCAGAATGGCCAGGAGGCAGGTAAATGCCGGTAGCAGTATCAACTGGCAAAGCATGCCCAACAACACTGATTTGGGCTTTTTGAATACCTCTACAAAGATTCCTGGCTTGATGCCGAGGGCCACGCCGTACATGACAAAGGCCAGGATAATATTGATTGTGTTCATGCCACCGGCGTTCAGGCTTACCTGAATGCTGTCGATGGCTTGTATAACTTCTTGGGTCATGGGTTTGGTTTTAGTATGGTTTAGGTTTTACAGCTCCAGATCCAGCTGCTGCCGGCCCGGCTTGTAGGGGATGAATGCGCTTTTTGATTTTCCGGAATTATGAATGGTGAGGTAATAATCGGCCTCACGGAAACGCCTGTGAATCTTATATGTGCCGATAGGGACGCAGGGCTGCACCAGAAGCCCGTCGAACTGCGGTTTGATACCAAGGAGGGCTTCGCTTACCGCTTTCCAGGTCCAGGCTGCTGTGCCCGTTAGCCAGCTGTTCTTGCCTTCTCCCGGCTTTGCAGCCTCTTTACCGGCAACCATCTGGCAGAACACGTAAGGTTCCACCTTCCTCAGGTCCTGATCTTTTACGAAGGCGGGGGTGATCTTCTTGTAATGGCGCCAGGCGTCATCGGCCCTGCCGGCCATGGCCTCGCCAATGATTACCCAGGGATTGTTGTGGCAGAAGATGCCGCCGTTTTCCTTGTAGCCTTCCGGATAGGAACTAATCTCTCCGTAATCAATTATGTATTTTTGGTATGCGGGCGCATTAAGCACCAGTCCGTGCTCGCATTCAAGCAGTTTTACGGCCGAATCGAGCGCTTTGTCGCACAAGCCTTCATCGGCACCTATGCGTGCCATTGTGCACCAGCCCTGGCTTTCGATGAAGATTTTGCTGCCGTCGCATTCATTTGAGCCGATCTTCTTGCCATAGAAATCGTATGCCCTTAGGAACCATTCGCCGTCCCAGCCATACTTTTTAACAGCCTGCTCCATTGCCGCCACTTCCTTGCTCACCTGGGCCGATAAAGGATCCCCGATTCTTTCCAGAAGCTGGGCGAAGTCTTTGCCTTCGGCCACAAAGAGGCCTGCAATCATCAGTGATTCGGCCTTGCTGCCTTCCGTCTGGTTTTCGGTGGTCTGGAAAGATTCGTCCGGATTGTTGGAGAAGCAGTTCAGGTTAAGGCAGTCGTTCCAGTCGGCCCGGCCGATGAGGGGCAGTCCATGGGGGCCCAGATTGTCTGTAACGTGCTTGAAGCTTATCTTAAGATGCTCTAGCAAAGATACCTCTGTTCCGGGCTTATTGTCGAATGGAACTTTTTGGTCAAGTATGCCAAAGTCTCCGGTTTCACGGATGTAGGCTACCATGCCGAAGATAAGCCACAGAGGATCGTCGTTGAAGCCGCCGCCAATGTCGTTGTTCCCACGCTTGGTAAGGGGCTGGTACTGGTGGTAGCAGCCGCCGTCCGGGAACTGGGTGGACGCAATGTCAATTATGCGCTGCCTTGCACGCTCCGGTATCATGTGAACTATGCCCGCAAGGTCCTGGTTGGAATCCCTGAAACCCATTCCACGGCCTATGCCACTCTCGAAGTAACTGGCGCTGCGGCTGAAGAAGAAGGTTATCATGCACTGGTACTGGTTCCAGATATTTACGGTGCGGTCCAGTTCCGGCACGGACGATTCCACGTTGAAGCGGCTTAGCAGATTGTCCCAGAAGGTTTTAAGTTTTGCAAAAGCCTCTTCTACTTGCTTGCCGTTGGAAAAAGCAGCAAGCATTTCCTGCGCCTTTGTCTTATTGATTACGCCGGGAGCCACAAACTTCTGCTCCTGGGGATTTTCTACATATCCAAGGACAAATACAAATTCTTGTGTGGCGCCGGGCTCAAGTGTTAAGTCGAACCTGTGGGAGGCAATGGGACTCCAGCCGTGGGCCACGGAATTGCCTGAAGTACCAGCAAGCACCTGCTGCGGTGCTTCGAAGCCGTTGTACATGCCAAGGAAAGTTTCCCTGTCCGTGTCGAAGCCATCGGCCTTTCTGTTGACGCCAAAGAAAGCGAAATGGTTACGGCGTTCACGGTATTCCGTTTTGTGATAGATTACCGGGCCGTCAACCTCCACCTCTCCGGTGGAAAGGTTGCGCTGGAAATTCTCCATGTCGGTGGAGGCGTTCCAAAGGCACCATTCAACAAAGGAATACAGTTGAATGCTCTTGGTGGCATTACCGGTATTAGTAAGGCGCACGCGGTGAATTTCGCACCTGTGGCCGATTGGAACGAACATAAGGACATCGGCCTTAATGCCGGCTTTTTCTCCAGTTATGCGGGTGTAGCCCATGCCGTGACGGCACTCGTATGCGTCAAGCGGGGTTTTGCAGGGTTTCCATCCGGGATTCCATACCGTGGAACCGTCCTTTATATAATAGTATCGGCCGCCTGCGTCCATGGGAACGCCGTTGTAGCGGTAACGGAGTATCCTTCTGAATTTGGCGTCTTTGCAGAAGCAGTAGCC
This sequence comes from Bacteroidales bacterium, assembly GCA_017962065.1. Classification (GTDB taxonomy): domain Bacteria; phylum Bacteroidota; class Bacteroidia; order Bacteroidales; family UBA932; genus Cryptobacteroides. The sequence continues at coordinate 8,122 of JAGCWB010000028.1, read as the reverse complement.
GCCGCCCGTGTTGGAAACAAGGGAGAAAAAGTCTTCCGTGCCCAGATAGTTGATCCAGGGCCACGGCGTTGCAGGACGGGTAATCACATACTCGCGCGAGCTGTCCTCAAAATGACCGTATTCGTTCATAATACGCGAAGTTAATAAAAAATTTCGTATATTTGATGAAAATAACCGAACCTATGAAACGAATCTGCTTACTTCTTGCCGCAGTGCTCACAATTTCGTCCTGCGGCGTAATGCAAAACCTTAACACCGAACGCCTGATTACGAGCGGAGTATATGTGGCCCAGGCTCTTTCCGTCACGGATGCCCAGGTGGAAGACTATGTTCACCAGTATATCCAGCAGCTGGATGCCCAAAGCCAGATCATGCCGGAATCCAGCGAATACACCAAACGTCTTCGCCGGCTTACCAAAGACCTGGACGGCGTAAACGAAAAACCGCTTAACTTCAAGGTCTATAAGAACGACGAAATCAACGCTTTTGCCTGTGCCGATGGCAGCGTGAGGGTATATACCGGCATTATGGACGTAATGACGGACGATGAACTTCTGGGCGTACTTGGCCACGAAATGGGCCATGTGGCGCTGCACCATACCCGCAAGCAGATGCAAAAACAGATGCTCACATCGGCCGCCCTCCAGGGAATTGCCTCCACAAGTCAAACTGCCGCCGCTCTTACGGATTCGCAGCTTGGCGCAATAGGGGAGCTTGTGCTGAACGCCAAATTCTCAAGGGATATGGAAACCGAGTCGGACGACTATGGCTACAACTACCTGTGCGAAGCCGGCAAGAACCCCTGGGCCATGGTAGAATGCTTCGAAAAGATGCAGGCATTGTCGGAAAGTTCAGGCACCGCCGGTCCCGTAAGCAACCTTTTCTCCTCCCATCCTGAAACAAGCAAGCGCATCCAGCACATCAGCCAGAGATGCATCAATGACGGCTATAATCGTTCTTCGAACGGTAAGAAATAATATACGTTACCCCACCCCTTTCCCGTTTCCCCTCCCTCGGGGAGGTGAAAGGCTGTCGGCCAAAGCCTCCGAAATAAATATAATCAGGCTTCAATACATAGGCCATCGTATGCGGGCTGGACATCGGAACGGATGCCCAGCTCTTTACATTTTTGCCTGAGTTCTTCGCAGAAAACCGGATGGGTAGGGAAGGTGTGTGAAAGATGGGTGAGCCAGGTATGGGCTGCGCCGATACGCCCCGCCAGAAGAAGCGCCTCTTCAAGCGAAAAATGGGAATGGTGAGGATGATAGCTTACGGTGTTAAGTGTCACGTGCTCAAGACCTTCCAGCTTTGAGAACTCGCTTTCCGGAAGAAGGCTCATGTCTGTGATATAGGCAATCTTGCCGAACCTGAACCCCAGCACAGGCATCTGCCCGTGCATCCCCCTGATGGGGATAATATCGGCATTGTCGTGCGGCGCTTCAACCACGGCGTTGTCCGACGGCCTTAAACTTCCATCGGCCTGCCTGTAGAAATAGCCGATGTCGTGCACCCATTCAAGCTCTCCGCTGCTGCCCTGCATATCAATCCTGAACGGACGCTCGTCAATCAGGTGTACGTGCCATTCCGGCGCACCCGGGTACTTTTTATCGGCAAAGGCATAGGCATAATCGTTCCTCAGCGTATTGAGCACCTTCTCCTCGCAATAAATCTCGGCCGCTTTGCGGTCTATATAATTAAAGGAGCGTATGTCGTCCAGGCCTCCCGTATGGTCTTTATGATTATGTGTAAGGAGTATGGCGTCCAGGTGACGGATATCGGCCGCAAGCATCTGGGAACGGAAATCCGGGCCGGCATCTACAAGGATATTCAGGCCCTTGTACTGCACAAAAGCCGCCGAACGGTATCGCTTGTCGCGCATATCGGCCGATTTGCAAACGGGGCACTGGCAGGCGATGATGGGCACCCCCTGCGAAGTTCCGGTTCCAAGAAAAGTGAGTTTTGTCATAGTACAACCTCCTCCAGACAATTCACGCGGTCGGGGTCGAAAGGCCGTTCCACGCGAATATAATTCCCTGTATATCCGCCCATGATGCCGTCCTTCACAGACGATTCCCATAGCACAGTCTCCTTAAGGCCCTTATTGGCCGATACAAAGGCCTGGTGCAACTCCGTGCAAAGATCTTCCAACTTTGCCACGCGCTCTGTCTTAATGCTGTCCTGCACCTGGTCCGGCCATTCCGCAGCCCTTGTACCAGGCCTTCTGGAGTAGGGGAATACATGGATGAATGCCGGCCTTATGCGCTCTTTAAGGAACTTGTATGTTTCCATAAAGAGTTCCTCCGTCTCTCCAGGAAGGCCCACAATAACATCTATTCCAAAGAACACAAGCGGCTCTCCAGGCCTCTCCATAGCCTTTCTGATATAGTCGATGCGCGAAGCGAAAAGCTCCGTGTCGTAGCGTCTTCCCACCTTGCGCAGCAGTGTGTCGCTGCCGCTTTGAAGCGGAATATGGAAATGCCTCTGGAACTTTGTACCCGATGCAATCCAGTCAATTATTTCAGGCGTAATTAGATTCGGCTCTATAGAAGAAATCCTGTAACGCTCTATACCTTCAACCTCATTCAAGGCTTTAAGCAAATCCAGGAAACTCTCTCCCGTAGTTCTTCCATAATCTCCCGTATTCACACCCGTAAGTACAACCTCCTTAATCCCTTCTGCGGCAATCTCCCGTGCCATTTTCACTACCTCGCATATAGGAATATTCCTGCTCCTGCCCCTTGCAAAAGGTACAGTGCAGTAAGCACAGAAATTGTCGCACCCGTCCTGAACCTTCAAAAAGCTCCGTGTCCGTTCTCCGCTGCTAAATGCACCAAATACATTTTCGCTCCGGTCACTCTGCCCTTCATCGGGCCTGGAGGAGATTCCGGAAGAGATGCCCTCTTGCACTTGGAGGACTAAATCTTGTTTCTGGCCGGCCCCGAAAACTTTCCAGACGCCTTCGATTTTCAGGAGCTGGTCTTTGCGGAGCTGGGCGTAGCAGCCGGTTACCACTATGCGGCCTTCCGGGGCGGTTTTGTGCGCTCTGCGTATAAGGTTGCGGGATTTTTTCTCTGCGGTTTCAGTTACCGCGCAGGTGTTTATCAGGTAAACATCGGCTTGCTGCGTCCAGGGAACAACCTCCCAGCCGGCGGCCTTGAAGCCCCGTTCGTAGGTGGACGTTTCGGCGTAATTCAGTTTGCAGCCTAATGTTGTAAACGCTATCTTCATGCAAGTAGTAGGAATACGCAGGGACGTTTGCCGATGGTAATAGGGGAGGCCTTCCACTGGGCCACGGTCTGGGTACGGATGTACTGGTCCGGGCAGGTGAGGTTGGCGGCTATGCACAGCCGTACGCTGCCGCTCAGGCACTGGAGCATATCGGCAAGCAGGGAATCGTTGCGGTAGGGTGTTTCAATAAGGATTTGCGTCTGATGGGCGGCCGATGAACGCCTTTCAAGGGCCTTGAGGGCCGCACGCCTTTCCTCTGTTTTGGCAGGGATATATCCGACGAATGCGAATGACTGACCGTTGAGGCCGGAGGCCATGAGTGCCATCATGAGGGAAGACGGTCCCACAAGGGGCACTACCTCAATTCCGTGCCTGTGGCAAAGGGCCACAAGAAGGGCGCCGGGATCGGCTACGGCAGGCAGTCCTGCTTCTGACAAAAGCCCCACGGGAGAGCCGTCGGCAAAGAGTTTAAGGTAACCCTCCACCTGGGCCGGGGCCGTATGCTCGTTCAGCTCATAGAACTCCATATCCCCTATATGGCCTTTGAGTCCGGCCGATGAAAGGAAGCGCCTTGCCGTGCGCACTTCCTCCACTACAAAGCGGCGGATGCCGGGCAGGATCTCTAATACCGGAGCCGGGAGTACATCGGCCGGGGAGCCGTCCCCAAGCGGGGTTGGAATAAGATATAGTTTTCCGTATGCCATCAGTTAACTATTTTGCCGTTAGGATCAACTTCCAGTTTTTCTACGTTCGTCGTCTGCATTATATCGGCCTGGATTTGCTGGTCTCTTGATACCCTGCCGCTGAAAATGCTTCTGATGAGCCAGAGGAAGGAGTTGAAGTCCCTCTGGTAGGTGAAACCGGCGCCGTTACGCTGGCTGTTGTCAAGGAACGAGGTGTACTGGTCGGCCGAATGGGAGAAGAGCTTAAGGCGTACCGAGCCGATCTTGTTAAGTTTTATTTCTATTTCGATGTCGCCGGCTACCTCGTTGGTACTTGTGCCTCCATACTGCTGCTTGTTGCCCACCGTGCCGTTCACCAGCACGCGGTTGTTGAACAGCTGGGTGCTAAGCGCTACGTCGAAAATGTTGCTGCCCAGCTGGGTTTGCTGGTAGTTGAGGCCAAGGTCCAGAGGAATGTTCAGTTTCTGGAAAATGTTGTTGAGTTGGCCCGACATTATACTGGACACGTTGGAGAACAGTACGTCCTGGCCGCTCTGGGTAATACCGGAGTCATCTCCCGGCAGGAAGTTGCCCGCGATCAGGAGGTAAATGAATTGTTTCTGGACTTTGTCTTCCGAGTTGAGCGCTGCGTCCACCTGGGCTTGAGTGGTGGGATTCAGGTCCGGGACATCAATTGAGAAAGTGACCTCCGGATTGCTCAGGCGGCCGCTTATGTCTATGTAGCAGTTTACCGTACGGCGGCTTGTGGCCGTTTCGTCGGCAATCAGGTTGGCAAGGCTGGCCTTGGTCGCGTAAAGGCCCCTCACGTTGAGGTCTGTATCCCAGACATCTCCGTTGAAGCGTATGGTGCTGCCGTCCTGGATGGCGAATTTGCGCGTGACAAGATTCATGGCCGAGAACAGGAAGGTTCCTTCGCTTATGCTGTAGTCGCCGTTTATTGCAAAACTGCCTTGGGAAACCGTGGTTTCCATCTCTATGCTGCCGGTGCCGCGGGCGTTGAGCGACATTTCCTCGTTTACGTCCAGGAACACCTGCAGGTCCGGCGTGGCGCGTACGCGTATATTAGCGATCATGTCCGAATTGACCTCATTCTCCTGGGCGTTTGCCGCCATCATTGCCTCGTAAGGGTCGGTTTCCCTGTCGTCCGGGGATTCGGTGAAGGTTAGCATTTGCATTGAACTGTCGCCCGAGGCGCCTCCCAGGGATACGTGGACTTCGCCTGCACCGCTGGTTGTGGCGTCTATATTAAGGTTCAGCTTGCTCACGTGGCCTTCGATATCCACCTTGCCGCTGGCCGTTGCCGTTCCGTGCAGTAGGCTGTTGACGCCCTGCGGAATATCCAGAACCTTCATGTCCCTGAACGGGATGTGAAGGTCCATGCCGAAGTCCGGCATCCCGGCAAACAGCAGACTGCCGTTGATTGTGCCGCTGCCGTTATGGCCGTCGTTCATTTTCACTTTCTGGAAGTAAAGTCCGTCGTCCGTAAGGGCAAGGTCTCCGCTGAAGTAGTAGGGAACACGGGTGAAATCAAGCGCAATCAGGCCGTTGCTGGCGTACAGGTCCTTGCTGTAGAAGTGTGATTTGCCTCCGGTGTAGTTGAAACCGGCTATGCCGCTGAGTTCTCCGCCGAAATCGGCGAACAGGCCTGCGAGTATGGGGGTCACGTAGCCCATGTCAAACTTTTTGAGCCTTGCTTCGGCATGCAATTCCTTGTCGGAGGGCTTAAAATAGGCATCGGCGTCTATGTTGCTGCCGCCGCCAAGATGGTTTCGCAGCGTGGCGTTGAAGCGTTGAGCTTGCTCGTCCCATGTGCTGGAGATTACAAGTTTGCCCATGCGCTTGCCGGCTACGTAGGTGGAATCGCAGGTGATGGATGCAAGAAGGCCGCTGGAGGGTATAGAAGGCGATATAAGCATGGCGCTGCCGGTAGCGTGTCCTTCTATCTCCGGAATACTGCCGCTGAGGGTATTCAGAAGGCTTATGTCAAACTTGTCCATAAGCACCGACAGCGTATCGGCCTTTGTCTTGGAAATTCCACCGTTTACAAGCAGGGTTTCGTCGTCGTGACGGGCCTGCAGCCTTTCTATTGAAAGGTCTCCGGCGTGGTAGGTGACTTCTCCCGACGACAGGCCCCAGCCGCTTCCTTTGTAATAGATGTTTGACGGCAGTGCGCGTGCGGCCACCATAAGGCCTTCTTTGTCGCGGGCCAGATCGCCCGAGAAGTAGATCTGCGCACGGGTTTCCTCGTCCTCGCCGTTGTCGAAGGTGTATCCTATGCCCATCTGGTTGTCATCGGCAAAAATGGTAAGGCGGTTGTCACGGATCTTTGCGCCGGAAAGCGATATCTGTTTTCCGGTGATGAGCGCTGTCTGAGACGAGTTGGCATTGTCGAAACTCATCTTCACGTCCTTGATGTACTTGTCCTTGAATGCCAGGCGGCCCGATTTTAACGACGCCGTAACTCCTCCGTCTTCGGCCACATCCAGGTTCATAGTGCTATTCTTTTCTATGTACAAGCCTGGAACCAGGAAATTAAACAGTTGCCGTGCATCTTTTACCGTTAATGCAAGCCTATATGTGGCCCCGTTCCATTTGGCCGGTTTATGTTCCAGAAGGGCGGGGAGTTCGCGTTCTATGACAAGGTCTTTGAGGTCGTTAAGGAACGTAGCCGGGCCGGCGGAACCTACGTAAGAACCGTCCAGGAAGTCAGATTCCACGCGTATGCGGCTCACCTCGTCGTTTGCGTGGCCGCGTACGGTAAGCTGGCCGATATTGTGCCGGCCTGTGCTGTTTTCCAGCAGTATGTCCGTGATGACGGCGTCGCCAAGGAGGTTGTGGTCTTCCGTGCGAAGTAAGTTGGACGACGCCTGGAAGCTTATCTTTGACTGCTCGCGGCTGTCGATGTGCAGGGCGTGAAGGTCGGCATAACCAAGGGAGGCAAAGAAACGGTATGCGGCGTTCTTTGTCTTTGGCGACAGGTTGAAAACGCCCTGAAACAGGAAGTTGAGGTTTGGATCGGCAGCAACTATACGGCCTTCGAAGGCATCTTCGCGATAAGTTCCGGCGGCCGATATGTTGGTGTAATCGTAATTGAGCGCCTGCAGGCGTTTGATGTCCAGGGAATCTATCCTTACCTGCATCCGGTCCTTGTCGAACGAGGCTTCAAGGCCGGTTTTAAGGCTTAGCGGGCCAAGGGACGAGGTGTTGGCAATACGGCCCAGGTCAAGGTCCTGGATTTCCAGCTGTCCGCCGATGACTACCGGTTTTTTAACGTCGGTGGCGTTTTTGATGAGGGCATCGGCATTTATGCCGCCTATACGCGAGGTGATGTCGCCTTTTACGCCAATGTTGTCGAACGGGCCGCTTACTCTTCCCTTGAAGGTAAACAGTTCTCCTTTTGCGAATTGCGACAGGTCAAGATCCGTGTCCGGAGCCCAGTCCTGGACAAAGCCGCCCAGGCCTTTTAGGTTGAATATCAGTTCTTTAACATCGATGCTCAAGGCCGATTGATCCGGGTAGGCTGCGTCTTTGATAATGCCGGAAGCAGTAAGTTTCACATCGCTGTCCGGATCCCATATCCGGATTCCTTCCAGACGTAGGTTGTTCACGATGCCGGTGCCGCGGCCTTCGACAAGGGCGTCGAAGGTGATTCCCTCCACGCCGCTTGTGAAATAGCGAATGGTCGGCATGGCAAAGTGGGAACCCGGGGCTATGGTTGCCCTGATGACAATCTTATCCACAAAGTCGCTGTAGTCTTCTATGGGACCCAGCATGTCGAAGCTGCTTAGGTAAAGGTCCGTTTTTCCGTTTACCGCATGGACGCCTTCCACAAGCACTTGCTGCTCGCCAACGGTGACTTTCCGTGCCGATACGTTCTCTACGGTGAAACCGGTTCTGGTTTCGGAGGCATTCAGGTAGTCCACTGTGCCTTTCACGTAATTATCGGCCACGCTTACCTTGCTCAGGTGCAGGTTTTCTATGTTGATGCGGAAGTCGTTCCAGTCTATTACACCTTCTTCCGTCATGGGGCCCATTTTTGCCATCAGCGGGATGTTCACCATCCGGAAGTAGAAATCCAGTATCTCCAGCTGGTTGGCGGTGAGTATCTTTCCCCATTCGGGACGGGTGCCGTCGCTTACTGGGGGAGGGAGCCTAAGCACGCGGTAAATGTTCAGGTAGTCTGCATTTTCATCGGCACCTTCGAAGGCAAG
>JAGCWB010000027.1 GCA_017962065.1 Bacteroidales bacterium | reverse complement strand
GTAGATCCGGAAGCCGGCTTCATGAGCTCCAAGAGCTTCGAAGGCCGCGAACTTAAAGCCCTTGAACTCCCCGGCCTCTGGAACGGCGCCATGTCCGACTGGAACACCCTCTTCGTAGAAGTTCCCATCGAGACCTTCAATCCTGTTAAAGTAGTTCTGGATCTTTTACGTCCAGCTCATCAAGGTTGAATTATGCACCCAGTAAGTCCCTTCCCCGAGGGAAGGGATTTAGGGATGTGGTAACGTTAAACATTTTTTTTCATTGAAAATGAAAGAAGCAATAGCCGGAACATTGGAATCCGGCGACATTATGATCACACTCGGCCCTGGAGAGGGCTTGCAGGTGGAACTGCAGAGCTCGGTGGCCGCACAGTTTGGCCGGCAAATTAAGGCCGTTATTACAGAAACCCTTGAGGGCCTGGGCGTTAAGGACGCACATGTTCAGGCCGTGGACAAGGGTGCTCTTGATTGTACAATCCGGGCAAGGGTTACCGCAGCCGCTGTCCGGGCAACGGGAAAAGACGTATGGAAAGACTAAGGAGAACCATGATGTTCGTTCCCGGCAACAATCCGGGAATGATGGCCGATGCCCATATTTACGGACCGGACAGCATAATGCTGGACCTGGAAGACTCCGTAACTATGGCCGAAAAAGACGCCGCTCGTCTTCTGGTGCACAACGCCTTGAAATCAATCGATTACGGCAACACGGAAATGGTGGTTCGCATCAATCCGCTTAACACTCCGTACGGCAAAAAAGATGTGGAAGCGGTGGTAAAGGCCGGCGTCCACGTAATCCGCATGCCTAAGACAGAGACGGCCGATGAAGTCAAGGAACTGGAGGCCGAAATCCTCAAAGTGGAAGAAGAAATCGGCTGCGTTGGCCGCACAAAGATTATGGCCGCCATCGAAAGCGCCCTTGGTATAGTGAACTCCTACGCCATTGCAACGGCTTCGCCCAGAATGATGGGCATAGCCCTGGGCGCCGAGGACTATTCGGCCAATCTGAAGACCAACCGTACTCCCGGCGGGGCGGAACTGCTTCTTGCCCGTGAACAGATTGTGGTGGCCGCCCGCGCTGCCGGCATTTGCTGCTTCGATACGGTGTACAGCAATCTTGACGACATGGAAACTTTCCGCAAGGAAGTGGAACTTATCAAGACGCTGGGCTTAGACGGCAAATCCATTATCAATCCCCGTCAGATTGAGGTTGTGAACATCGTGTTCACTCCCACGGAGAAGGAAATCACAAAGGCCCGCGCCGTTGTGGCCGCCATCAAGGAGGCCCAGGCAAAGGGCTCAGGCGTAATTGCAGTCAACGGCAAGATGGTTGACCGTCCGGTGGTCCTTCGCGCAGAGCGTACAATTGCCCTTGCGGTAGCCGCAGGCGTAATCGATAAGGAGGAAGTTCTATGAGAAACACTAAGTTAGTCACTCTTGAAGAGGCTATCAAGCGCAGCGGCCTCAGAGACGGCATGACCATCAGTTTCCACCACCATTTCCGTGGCGGCGACAAAGTAGTGAACATGGTAGTGGACAAACTGGCCCAAATGGGTTTCAAAGACCTAAAACTGGCCGCTTCCAGCCTCTCGGACGTTCACAAACCGCTTATCGAGCACATCAAAAACGGCGTTATCACCGGCATTTCCACCTCCGGACTTCGCGGAGAACTGGCCGACGCCATCTCCCACGGTCTGATGAAAGTACCTGTGGTGTTCCGTTCCCACGGCGGCCGAGGCAGCGCAATTGCCAACGGAGAACTTAAGATAGATGTGGCTTTCCTTGGAGCATCGGCCTGCGACGAGCTTGGCAATGCATGCGGCGTACCCCGCAGCGAAAACGCCAAGAGCATCTGCGGCTCCCTGGGCTATGCCCTCCCGGATGCTCGCTATGCAAAGCACGTGGTGGTAATCACCGACGACCTGGTGCCTTATCCCAATATGCCGCAGTCAATATCGGCCGCCGACGTAGAGTCGGTGGTTGTGGTAGACAGCGTGGGGGACAGCTCCAAGATTGCCGCCGGCGCCATTCGCGACTCCAAGAACCCTCGCGATATCCTGCTTGCCAAACAGGCTGCAAAAGTGATTATTAACTCCGGTTACTTCAAGGATGGCTTCAGTATTCAGACCGGTACCGGCGGTGCTTCCCTGGCGGCTGTCAAGTACATCCGTGAGGAGATGATCAACCGTGGCATCAAGGCTTCCTTCGCCCTTGGCGGCATCACTGCCCACATGGTAAAACTCCACGAGGAAGGCCTTATCGGCAAACTCATCGACGTACAGTCCTTCGATAAAGTTGCTGCAGAATCCATTGCCAAGGATCCTCTGCATCAGGAGGTGTCGGCCGTTGAGTATGCTTCCGGACAGCACCTTGGATCGGCCACCCATGCCCTGGACATCGTTATCCTCAGTGCACTGGAAGTGGACACCGACTTCAACGTGAACGTGCTGGTGGGTTCCGACGGTATTATCCGCGGTGCCATCGGCGGTCACCAGGATACGGCTGCAGACAGTGCCTTGAGCATCATCGTTTGCCCGCTTCTGCGCGGCCGCATCCCTTGCGTAGTGCCCAGAGTGACCACCCTCATCACCCCCGGAAAGAGCGTTGACGTAGTTGTCACGGAGTACGGAATTGCAGTAAACCCTGCCCGTCCGGAAATTGCAGAAAAGCTTAATGAGGCAGGCCTTAACGTGGTGGATATCAAGACTCTGGCCGCAAAGGCCACTTCCATCATCGTCACGCCCGACAAACTTCCCTTCGGAGACAAGGTGG
>JAGCWB010000026.1 GCA_017962065.1 Bacteroidales bacterium | reverse complement strand
CTTGGTTACGACAATGCCCTGTACAGCCCGGAACTCATTCGCAGCTTTGGCGAATGCCTGCAGACCGTTGTGCGCGGCATGCTCACCGACGGTCCGCTGGAGGCCCTGGCCATTTCCGGCCCCGATACAATCAAGATTCTAGACGGCTTCAATTCTTATAACCAGAAGGTGGACAGCAAGCAGACCATCGTTTCGCTGTTCCGCAAAGCCGCAGCAGCCACGCCCGATGCACTGGCCGTGCTGTATAAAGACAAGCAGCTTAGCTACAAGGAGCTGGACCAGAGGTCCGAGCGTATTGCAGCATACGTTGCCTCGCTTGGCCTTGGCCGCGAAGGTGTGGTCTCCATCCTTATCGGCCGAAGCGAACTCATGGCCGTAACGGCCCTGGGTGCCCTCAAGGCAGGCTGTGCATATCAGCCGCTGGATCCTTCCTACCCCGCCGAGCGTCTGAACTTCATGATCAAGGATGCATCGGCCGGCCTTTTGATTGCCGATGACGACCTGCGCGACATCCTTACCGAATACAGCGGCCCCGTGCTGCTCACTTCTCAGTTGGATTCACTGCCGGAAGGTAAGGCGCCCGAAGGCCCTGCACCTGAGAATTTGTTCATCTTGCTGTACACCTCCGGCACCACAGGCGTTCCTAAGGGCTGTATGCTGGAGCACCGCAACCTTATTAATTTCTGCAGCTGGTACCGCAAGTACTATGATCTCAAGCCAGGCGACCGTGTTGGCGCATACGCCAGCTTCGGCTTCGACGCCTGTATGATGGATATGTGGCCTGCCCTGACTGGCGGCGCCGCCGTATGCATCGTTGACGAGGATACCCGCCACGACTTATCATCCCTGGATAAATTCCTGCGTGAGAGCGGTGTCACCCACTGCTTCATGACCACCCAGGTGGGCGTTATGTACGCCAAGAACTTCCCGGACAATCCCGTGCTTAAGCACTTGTCCGTGGGCGGTGAAAAACTTATCAGCATGGATCCGCCGTCCTACGCCTTCCATAACGGCTACGGTCCCACCGAGTGCACCATCTTCACCACTGTATTTGACGTGCTCAAGCGCGAGGCCAATATTCCTATCGGCCATCCTCTTAGCAACCTGAATCTGTATGTGGTGGATAAGAATATGCGTCGCATGCCTGCCGGCGCTCCCGGCGAACTGCTGGTGAGCGGTCCTCAGGTCAGCCGCGGCTATCTGGGCAGGCCGGACAAGACTGCCGAGGTATATGTAGCCAATCCGTTCTGCAGCGAGGCGCCTTATGACCGCGTGTACCGCACCGGCGACATTGTGCGCTACCGTGTCGACGGTAATATTGAGTTTGTGGGCCGGCGCGACGGTCAGGTGAAGATTCGCGGCTTCCGCGTTGAAACTAAGGAAGTTGAGGCTGTGATTCTGGAATATCCCGGCGTTAAGGACGTCACCGTACAGGCCTTCGACAGCCCGTCCGGCGGCAAGTTCATTGCAGCTTACGTGGTTTGCGAAGGACAGCTGGATTCTGCCGCACTGGGCGCCTTTATCGGCGAGCGCAAGCCTTCGTACATGATTCCTGCATCTATCAATCAGATAGAGCGTATTCCGCTGAATGTTAACCAGAAAGTGGACCGCAAGGCACTTCCCGCCCCTGTTGTACAGGCTGGTGGAGACTATGTTGAGCCTGTGGGAGAGATGGAGAAGCAGATTTGCGAAATCTTTGCCCAGACTCTGGAATGCGAACGCGTTGGCGCAACCGACAGCTTCTTCGACCTTGGCGGCACCTCACTGCTTGTGACACAGGTACTTGTAAGGGCCGAGAAAGCAGGTCTGCAATTCTCTTACGGCGATGTGTTCTCGCATCCTACCCCCAGAGCCCTGGCGGCCTTCCTGGGAGGCGAGGATGAAGGCGCCAAAGAGGTTGATGTCACGTCCTACGACTATTCGGCAATAGACAAGCTGCTTGCAGGCAATACGCTGCAGGGACTTGCCTCCGGCACTCCCCAGCCCCTTGGCAAACGCATCCTCCTCACCGGCGCTACCGGATTCCTGGGCATCCACCTGCTTAGGGAACTGATTGAGCGCACCGATGAAGACACCGTAGTATGGTGCCTGCTGCGCGGCAAGGGAGCCCTGAGCGCAGAACGCAGGCTGGCCGAGATGCTGGTCTATTACTTCCAGAAAGACTACAGGCCCCTCATGGGCAAACGCATCCGTGTAATCGAGGGTGATATTACCCGTTCCGAAACCATGGAACCTCTGGATGCCGAAGGAATTGACATGGTGCTCAACAGCGCCGCCAACGTGAAGCACTTCAGCAAGGGCTCCGATATCATGGACGTGAACTACGGAGGCGTAAAGAACCTTGTTGATTTCTGCATACGTACAGGCGCACGTCTGGTACATGTTTCCACGGAAAGTGTGGCTGGCGAAGCCGCTTCGGTAAGCGCCATGAAACCGCTCACCGAGCAGAGTCTGTACTTTGGCCAGAATCTGGACAACCAGTATGCACATTCCAAGTTCCTGGCCGAGAGGATTATCCTCCAGAACATGGTAGAGGGCAAGTTGAACGGTAAGATTCTGCGCGCCGGCAACCTGTCGCCCCGCGCCGATGACGGTGAATTCCAGGTGAACTTCAGTTCCAACTCGGCCATGGGCCGCCTGCACGCCTTCCAGCTGATAGGCGCCTTCCCGTATGCCCTGCTGGAGGCAAGGATGGAGTTCTCGCCCATTGACGAGACGGCAAGGGCCATGGTCCTTCTGTGCGAAACGCCGCGCGAGTGCTGCGTCTTCAACCTTTCCAACGACCATCTGATTCCGTTCGACGACATTGTGAGCCGTCTTGGCGGAGTACGTTACGTGGAGATTGAAGAGTTTATGCAGCTGCTGGACGCTGCCAAGCAGGATCCCGAAAAAGCCAGCCAACTCTCCGGACTCCTGGCCTATGCCAAATCCGGCGGCAGCCTCGAGACCCTTGGCAATCCTCCCTCCACCTCCTACACCATGCAAGTCCTCCACCGCCTGGGCTTCAGCTGGGACCAAACCTCCCGCGAGTACGTCGATATGATCTTCGACATGCTCAGGAGCCTTGGCTACCTGACGTCGTAATTACGAAAAAGGGCCCTGCTTTTTTGACAGGGCCCTTTTTTTATATAATCCTACTTCCTCCTCTTAGGCTCTATGTAGTGTGTATAGCCAAACTGAATGCCGATGAGGTCCAGGCTTCTGGCGACTTTGAAGGAGGACATCTTTGCCACATTTTGATTGGTAATGGCCTTGTCGTCTTTCTCCATGAGCCACGACTTATACTGTTTAGTCTGGTTCCAGGCAACCCCAAAGATTGGAATGCTTACGGAGAAAGCGCTGTTGTCCCTGAGTCTTACAACGCCGCCAACGCAAAAATCAAGTCCGATGGCAAGGGCATTGGACACCCTCATTTTTGAATTAACTTTTGAATTATCGGCAGTTTTTTCTTCCCTGAGAGGATGGGAAGTCACAACGCCATAAGTGCCGAACAGTCTTCCCTCGGCAAATACGCCGAAGGTTTTGCTGCCAAAGAAGGACAGATACTTTCGGCCGGCAACTGACAGCCCTCCGCCATGACGTTCCATATGGCGACCTAAAACCTGTACGTTTAGCGCAGGATCGGTGGAATCCAAAATTTCCCGGAAGTCCAGCTTGACGTCCGTATCGACATAATATCCGCTATATTCCGCACGCGCTACAATACTGAAGTCATCGGCCACGAACCATTCGAATTTGGGCATTACTTTCCATACGTGAAGCTGCCCGTCGCCTATGTTCAGCATAGAGAGGATGCCGTATCCGTCGCCGTCTACTTCGCCTCCCACTTTGAAATTGCGGTATCCACCGGATATACCAAACGAGTGGCTGCCTTTGGGTACAAATACAGTATGGCCTTCTTCGGGATCGTCAAAACGGGCAAGGATGCGCTTGATGGGGCTCTGGGCGCTTGCCGAGAGGCCGATAAGAATGATTGCCAAAAGGGCGAACAGTTTCTTCATTATGTTGCGTTTTAGATTATTCTACGGGGAAAGTGAAGTATGTGTCCGGATAGGGCTCGTTTTCAAGGGTGAAGTGCCACCATTCGGTGCTGAGCGGCTTGAATCCGTGGCTTAACATTGCATTACGCAGGATTTGCCGGTTACGGAACTGCTGTTCGGTTATTCCGCGAGGCTCCTTTGCCGCCACATCCGGGAAATACTCCCCTGTTACGGGGTCTCCGCAGAAGTCAGGATGGCTCTCCGGGCCGAACCAGTCGAAGGTGCCTCCCATATCCACTTCCTTTCCGGTATTCATGTCAAAAAGCGTGAGATCTACGGTAGAACCGCGCGTATGGCCGCTTTTTTCCATAATGTACTCGCGAACGAAGAGGAGACTTTTGTCGACATCCGGGTAAAAGTACGCTCTCATCAGCGTGTCCGGGATATCGGCCGCCCAGCGGACAAAATGGTCCACCGACATCTGGGGCCTGTATGCGTCGTAAATCTTTAGCCTGAAGCCCTGGGCCATCACATAGTCGCTCACTTCTTTTAATGCGGCGGCCGCTTCTTTTGTCAGTAGGGCCGTAGGGGCCTTATAACCGTCTATGCGCTCTCCCACAAAGTTGTAGGTGCCAAAATAACGGATTTCCAGTATGGCATCCGGAACCAGTTCGGGAATGCCAACATACAGTTTACGGTCCTTCTGTTCGGAGTTCGTGCAGGCGCACGCCAGGACCAGCGCAAGGCTAAGTATCAGGTTGATTCTTCTCATAATTTGCAAATTTAAGCAATACTATTCATTGGCGCAAGGGGCTTTTCTTGCTTTTTAAGGCTTTTTGGAGTATATTTACCCTATGAAATCTTTGTTCAAGTCCCTCACCGGGCAGGAGCCCGTACAGGTCACGGAGTTTTCCGGCTCCGGCAGCAACAGGCGTTACTTCCGCCTCCAGGGCGGCGGCAAGTCGGTAATCGGAGTTATCGGCACAAGCAAGGAGGAAAACCTTGCTTTCATAAACCTGTCCAGGCATTTCAGGGAAAAAGACATTCCCGTGCCTGCGGTTCTTGCAGTAAGTCCGGATGGACTCACCTACCTTCAGGAGGACCTTGGGGACAACATCCTTTTCAATATGGTATCGGCCGGCAGGACGTTGGGCGCTTATAATGCGCAGGAGGAAGCCATGCTTTGCGACGCTATCGGCCAACTTCCCAAACTTCAGTTCGAGGGGGCCGATGGATTGGACTGGAGCACCTGCCTCTGGAGCGGCTTCGACGGCCGAATGGTGGACTTCGACCTTAACTATTTCAAATACTGCTTCCTCAAAACCACCGGCCTGGAATTCAACGAAACGCTGCTTCAGGACGATTTTGACAAGCTAAAGGCCAATCTTCTGGCCGAAGACAGCAACACCTTCATGCACAGGGACTTCCAGGCCAGGAATATTATGGTTTATGACGGCAAGCCGTGGATAATTGACTTCCAGGGCGGCCGTCGAGGGCCGATTTACTACGATGTAGCATCCTTCATTTGGCAGGCCAGTTCCCGCTTCCCGCAACCGCTTAAGGAAAAGTTAATTAGGGCATATCTGGACAAGTTAAGGAAGTACCGGAATGTGGACGAGGAACATTTTATGCAGCGTCTGCGCCTGTTTGTGCTCTTCCGCACGCTTCAGGTTCTTGGCTGCTACGGCTTCAGGGGCTATTTTGAGAAGAAGCAGTACTTCATAGACAGCGTTCCGT
Organism: Bacteroidales bacterium; assembly: GCA_017962065.1. GTDB lineage: Bacteria > Bacteroidota > Bacteroidia > Bacteroidales > UBA932 > Cryptobacteroides. The sequence goes on along the minus strand of JAGCWB010000026.1, from coordinate 1,265 downwards.
TTGCCATGGAGAACCTGCGCGGGCTATTGGAAAAGCCGTTTACGGATTATCCGTATCTGAATTCTTTGCTTAACCAGATGGCTGCACTCCCCCGCTTCCAGCCTGCCTCATCTAAGAAGGCCGATGATGGCCTGGAGGTGCACATCTTCAGCTTCTCGCTCAAAAAAGGCGCGCCGGAAGATTCCAGCGGCAACGGCGGCGGCTATGTCTTTGACTGCCGTGCCATCCATAATCCGGGCCGGTACGAGCGCTACCGCCAGTTCAACGGCACCGACAAGGAAGTAATTGATTTCCTGGAAGATGACGGAGAGGTAACGGTGTTCCTTGACAGCGTGTACAAGATTGTGGATGCCCATGTAAAGCGCTTCCTGGAACGTGGGTTCACGCACCTACAGGTGAGTTTTGGCTGCACCGGCGGCCAGCACCGTTCGGTTTACTGTGCGGAGCATCTGGGAGCGCATATTAAAGAGCTATTCCCGGAGGTGAAAGTGCATGTGACCCACAGGGAAATGAAAATTGACAAAGTGCTATGAAAGCCCTTGTATTCGCAGCCGGTCTGGGAACCCGCTTAAAACCCATCACGGACACCATGCCTAAAGCACTGGTGCCGGTTTGCGGGAAGCCGCTTATCTATCATGTTATTTGCAAGCTCAGGGATGCCGGGTATTCAGAGATTGTCGTTAACGTGCATCATTTTCCGGAGCAGATTCGCGAGTATTTATCGGCCAATGACTTAGGCGTTACCGTTTCCATTTCCGACGAATCCTCGGAGCTTCTGGAAACCGGCGGCGGCATTCTGCATGCGGAGCCTTTGATCATGCCTTGCTCAGAGCCGCTCCTGGTTCATAATGTAGATATCATTTCCAATCTGGATCTTAGGTGGGTGCAGCGGAAAACGCGCCCTGAGGCACTTGCAACGCTTGTTGTGAGTGCCCGCAAAACCAGGCGCAACCTACTTTTTGACGCCGATATGCGCCTTGTTGGCTGGATGGACAATTCCACCGGCGAGGTGCGCTCCCCTTTCCCGGATCTTGATCCATCGGCCTGTCTCCATTATGCATTTGCCGGCATACACAATTTGTCGCCTTTTGTCTTTGAGGCATTTCGCCGGTGGGGCTTTGAAGGCCGATTCCCCATTATGGAGTTTTATCTAAAAGCCTGTGCAAAAGAGCCCATCTACGGCCTTGCAGCACAGGATCTGGTGCTTGTGGACGTTGGTAAATTCGACCAGCTGGACCAGGCGCAGGAAGTTTGTGAAACCATAT
>JAGCWB010000025.1 GCA_017962065.1 Bacteroidales bacterium | reverse complement strand
CTCATTGATGATACGCTTTACATCAAGACCCGCGATGCGGCCGGCTTCCTTGGTTGCCTGACGCTGGGAGTCAGAGAAGTATGCAGGCACGGTTATAACGGCCTCCGTAACATCCTGACGGAGATATTCTTCGGCAGTCTTTTTCATCTTCTGGAGAATCATGGCCGATATCTCCTGGGGAGTATAGAGCTTACCGTTGATTTCCACACGGGGAGTATTGTTTTCTCCTCGGACCACGTTGTAGGGAACGCGGGCTGCCTCGTTGGCTACCTGGTCGAAGGTTTCGCCCATGAAGCGCTTTATGGAGAAGACGGTGTTCTTAGGGTTGGTAATGGCCTGACGCTTTGCAGGAGAGCCGATTTTACGTTCTCCGCCTTCCGTGAATGCCACTACGGACGGGGTGGTGCGCTGCCCCTCGTTGTTGATGATGACGGTTGGCTGGTTGCCTTCCATCACAGCCACGCAGGAATTGGTGGTTCCAAGGTCGATTCCAATAATTTTACCCATAGTTATTAATTGTTTTTATTGTTTTACGTATAAAATTTGGCGCCGCCCATCCGAGCGACGCCATAGGATTATCGAACTTCGTGCCAGCACCTGTTTGCTGACAAAATGGCAGATTTTGACATTAGAACCGCCACCCGAAGGTAAGGAGAATATCTACCAGTGTGCTTTTCACCTCTATCTCCGGAGTTATGACACCGGTATCTACGAACTTGTTCAGGTAGCCGTCGGCCTTTGTGTCGTCGTACGTATAATAATTATAGGCTACGATGTACTCCTTGGGCATGAGGCGCACACGGGCTGCTGCATCAAGATAGAAGGAGCCGAAGGTGGTGCCCAGGCCAAGGGAGAAAGCATGCTTTGCAAGAGCCGATTTTTCTGCCGATGTGAGTGGCTGAGTTTCCCAGTTCTCCGTGAGCCATTTCTTCTGGGGACAGCTGGTAAAGTTATAACCGGCACGCACCGACAGGAAACTTGCAGGCTTGACCTCCAGGCCCACACGCACTAGATGTGAACTGCCAAGGACATCCTTAATGTCAAGATTGGCGTCACTGAGATAAGTGGGCAGGTTAAAATCCAAATCCGGAGATTTGTACCTTACGCTCTGGTAATCCACAAACTCATAATCTGCGCTAAGCACGGCAAAGCTGCCAAAGGAATATGCCAGACCCGCATTCACACGGTAAGGATTATTCATGCCGTAGGTCCAGGAGTCTTCCGGCGAAGTGGATGCCGCAATGCTTTTGCCAGTGATTACGGTCTCGCCTGCATAGGCCTGTCTGGCAGTGAATTTCATGGCAGTAGGCGTCTGGAAGGCGGCGCCGATGCGCAAGCCCGCTACGGGACGCCACAGGAAGCCGGCCTTGAAATAAACTCCGGTGCCGTTGAGCCTGTAATTACGCTTCATCGTGAGCTCCTGGAATCGGCCATGAGTACCGTCCGTATATTCTATTTCAGGGAAATCGGACGGATTCTCCGGAGCCTCGTACCAATACTCCGAGAGAGCGTAGCGCATGGTGGTTATGCCGAGGTTGGCACCAAGGTAGAACTTGTCACCGAAGTCCATGCCGAAGTTCAGGATCATGTCGTGCTTGCCGCCGGTGGTTTGCTGGCCGTATTTCTGGAACAGGGGGCCTGAAATCCACATATTGCCACTTTCGTCCCTTGACTCCGTAACTGCCTGATAAACATTCCTGGAGTCCGGAACGCCATTGAACATTCCGCTGCGGTATCCCACCATATCCTCCCAGTAAGGTTTGCGCGAAGCATCGGCCCCGTCGTACCACCAGTCTTCCGTGCCAAGGACTTTTTCCGTAAATCCTTCGGCCGATGTTGCCCGCGAGGCAGCGTAGGAATTGTCTCCGTTCACTCCGCTGGAATTGATACGGCTGGTATAATCGGCCGTCTGATTGGCCACAAAGCCGATTGACATGCGCTTGAGACCCGTACGGGAACCCGTATTTATATTAAAGACGAATCCCACATTGGGCAGTTTCATGCGCCCGTAAAGGGTATTGACGTTATCCCCAAGGCCGATGGCGGCGTTGTTCCCCGGAAGCACCACGCCGCTGGCATTGACCGACGACAGCGTGAAGCCGGGAGTTATCATGAGCTGAGAATATGCTGCCACGGCCGATCCGGCAGGGTTGAAGGTAAGGGAACCGGGGTCCCCGCCAACCGCAGTAAGGGCGTTGCCCATACCAACCGAACGGGCCGTGCCGCCATAGGTATTCTCTGAGAAGTAAAGGGCTTCCTGCCAACTTTGGGCATAGGCCGCCAACGTGACGGCCGATCCCAATAGAATCAGTATAATCTTTTTCATAGGCATGTCTGTTTTTTAACGTCTGCCGCCGCTGGAGCGGGAACCGCCGCCACCGCCACTGCTGCGGGAGCTTGATCCACCGGAATAGCCGCCTGAGGAACGGCTGCTGCTACCGCCAGAATAGCTGCTACTTGAGCGGGATGTGCTGTAGCTGGAACTGGAGCGGGAGCTGCTGCTACTGCTGCTTGAGCGCGAGCTGCTGCTGGAGCGGACACTGCTGCTACTGCCGCTGGAACGGTAGTTGGAACTGCCTGAACGGCTGGTGGAGCCGGTGCTCACACTTCCGCTGGAACGTGTGGTGCTGCCGCCGCTTGAACGGCTTACAGTGCCGCCGGAGCGCGTTGAAGTGCCACTGGAGCGCGTTGCAGTTGAGCTGCTGCCGGTAGAAGCCGTACGGAAACTGCGTACCGTGCCGTTAAATCCGCTCACGGCGCTGCGTGAACTGCTCTTTGTAGGAGCGGCAGAAGCCGACCTTGCAGCGGAACGGCTGGCCGTTACGCTTCGGCCTGTAGACCGGGCTGCACCGCCGCGGGCCGAGAATCCCCTTGAATAAGGAACGTTCTCCTTGTAAGCATGTGTCTGGTAGGGCCTTAAGGCATAACCATATCCGTAATGGTAATGATGGTGGTAAGGATAGCCGTAGTAGCCGGGGCCGTAATAACCGTAGTAATAGCCCGGACCATAATAGCGGTAATAGCTGTAGTAAGGGCTCCAGTAGCTGTAATACCACGGGTCGTGCCAATAAACCCAGGAAGCGGAATACCATGAATTATAGTACCAGGGACCTCTATAACGCCAGTAACCGTCATACCATGGATCGTGCCAGTACGCCCATGAGTCGTAGTACCAGTAGTTCCTGAAATACCAGGGCCTGTATGCCCATGAATAGTCGTTGAGCCATGCGGGGGTATCAACCACCGTAATGTTCAACTGTTTTGTTTCCGGAACAACAACGGTTTCTCCTTCACTGTTAACTATATAAGCTGGGGACTGCTTGCTTTCTGCCAGCAAGTTGTCCACTTCTGAATCCACAGCCGCAACATCCACGGCGGGTATGGCTGAAGGGCGGGTATAGACACCGTCATCGTAGGCCTGCGTCTGGAGCTGGCCTGCGGACGAGCATGAGAGGGCAGCTAAAGCTGCAGCGGCATAAGCCAAAAATTGCTTTTTCATTGTCGGTACCTCCTTTAATCCAATAAAATTAAGTATCTTTGTGCCCGGAATGCCGGGTAAAAGGGATGTCAACAATTTTTATACCTTTTCCCTTTCCACTGACAATATTACGCACAAAATCGAAAAAAAGCAACAAATATTATGGCAAAAGAGGTAACAAAAAGGGATGAGAACTACTCCCAGTGGTACAACGACCTGGTAGTAAAAGCCGATCTTGCAGAACAGTCGGCCGTGCGCGGATGTATGGTAATCAAGCCATACGGATATGCCATCTGGGAAAAGATGCAGAGTATCCTGGACGGCATGTTCAAGGAAACCGGCCACAAGAACGCATATTTCCCGCTGTTCATCCCCAAGAGCTTCTTCTCCCGTGAGGCCGAACACGTGGCAGGCTTCGCAAAGGAATGCGCCGTGGTAACCCACCACCGCCTTATGAACGCCCCGGACGGCAGCGGAGTAGTTGTGGATCCGGACGCCAAGCTGGAGGAAGAGCTCATAGTACGTCCCACCTCGGAAACCATTATCTGGAATACATACAAGAACTGGGTTCACAGCTGGAGAGATCTCCCCATCCTGTGCAATCAGTGGTGCAACGTGGTACGCTGGGAAATGCGCACCCGCCTGTTCCTGCGCACCGCCGAATTCCTGTGGCAGGAAGGCCATACCGCCCACGCTACCGCAGAGGAAGCGGAGGCGGAGAAAACCAAGATGGTGAACGTGTATGCAAAATTCGCCCGTGAGGTGATGGCCCTGCACGTGGTTGTTGGCCACAAGAGCCCCGGAGAGCGTTTTGCCGGCGCATTGGATACCATGACCATCGAGGCCATGATGCAGGACGGCAAGGCCCTCCAGGCCGGTACGTCCCACTTCCTGGGCCAGAATTTTGCCAAGAGTTTTGACGTAACCTTCACCAACAAGGAAGGCAAGCAGGACTATGTCTGGGCAACGTCCTGGGGCGTGAGCACCCGTCTTATGGGCGCCCTCATAATGGCACACGGCGACGATAACGGCCTAGTACTCCCCCCTGCCCTGGCCCCCATCCAGGTTGTAATGGTTCCCATCTACAAGACGGAAGAAGAGCACAACGCAGTGCTTGACAAAATGTATGAGCTTAAGAAAGCCCTGGAGGCCAAAGGCCACAGCGTAGAGGTTGACGACCGCGACACCCTTCGTCCCGGCTTCAAGTTTGCCGAATGGGAACTCAAGGGCGTGCCCGTACGCCTTGCCATGGGTCCCCGCGACATTGCCAACGGCACCGTAGAGGTAGCCCGCCGCGACACCCTGGAAAAGATTTCCGAGCCTCTGGAAGGTCTGGAGGACAGGATTATCGGCCTTCTTGACGATATTCAGAAGAATATTTACAACAAGGCTCTTGCCTTCCGCGACGCTTCCGTACGCAAGGTGGATACCTGGGAGCAGTTCAAGGAAGAGATCGAAAAAGGTGGTTTCCTGCTCTGCCACTGGGACGGCACCGCAGAAACAGAGGCTAAAATCCAGGAAGAAACCAAAGCCACCATCCGCTGCATCCCCGTGGACAGCTACATTTGCATGGAAGAAGGCAAATGCATCTACACCGGCAAACCGTCCCACCAGAGAGTTATTTTTGCCCGTTCTTACTAGTAAACCCTCATCCCCGGCCCCGACCGGGGATCTCATAGATAAGATATGAAAAAGATTATATGCATTTTAGCCCTGTTCGCCGCCGTTGTGGCACAGGCGCAGAATACCCAGGAGGCTGCTGCAGAGGCTGCCGCCACCCTCAGCGAAGCCGATGAAGTGCCGGTAAAGGAGGAAAAGCCCAAGTACTGGACCACCAACATCATGACCAGCCTCAACTTCGGCCAAACCTATCTGTTCCAGTGGGTCGCAGGCGGTTACAACACCGTAACCCTTTCCGGAAATGCCGATTTAAGCTTCAACTACGAAAAGGATAAAGTTATCGGCATGAACCGCCTTCAGATGGAATACGGCTTCATGTGGAGCGCCGACAAACCCATCATCCAGAAGACCAAGGACCGCATTTACCTTGAATCCAAGTGGGGTTATCAGACTGGCGTAAAGAACCTTTCCTATTCGGCCAACCTGGACTTCAGAACTCAGTTCAGCAAGAGTTACGACTATAAGGTTCCAGGTAAGGAAGATCCCACCACGGAGGACTGGAAGAACGCACGCGTACTTAAGTCCGGCTTATTCGCACCTGGCTATCTTAATATAGGTATTGGTGCCCTGTGGACTCCGGCAAAATGGATCTCGATCAACTTCGCTCCCCTCTCCGGCGGCGTAGTATTGGTGGATATCCCGCAACTGAGAGAAACCTACGGTATGGAGCCCACCAAATATGACGAATCAGGCAAAGCAATAGAATGGCGCGAGTCCCGTATGGAATTCGGTGCCCAGTTAAAGGTTGATATGGCCTGGGTTATCAACGACGCCTTCTCTTATACCACTCAGTTTACGGCCTTCTACAACTACCTGAAGCCCAAGGTGGAACCTCGTTTGACCTGGGATAACAAGATTTACTGGAAACTGCACAAGTTCTTCACGCTGTCTCTGTCAACCAACCTCATCTACGATCCTCTGGTGCTGGTCCGCGATACCGACAAGGACGGAACGGTGGATAAAAAGGGCATCCAGTTCAAGGAGTATCTGGAAATTGGTTTCGCCTGGTCTTTCGCCAAGAAACTGTAGTATGATACTTCTTGCAGTGAGCGGAGGCATAGATTCCATGTGCCTTATGGAAAAGGTTCGCCTGTCGGGCGAGCCTTTTGCCGTTGCTCACTGCAACTTTGGGTTAAGAGGCGCCGATAGTGACGGCGACGAGGCGCTGGTGCGCTCACGAGCGGCTGGTTTAGGCGTTTCTTGCCATGTTAAGCGCTTTGATACTCAGGAGTTTGCGGCTGCCGAAGGCATTTCCATAGAGATGGCTGCCAGACGTTTGCGCTACCACTGGTTCGGGGAGTTGTGCCGTGACTTTGGCTACACCTCCGTAGCCGTTGCCCACAATGCCAACGACAATGCCGAGACTCTGATACTCAATTTGTTGCGTGGCACCGGCGTGCGCGGCATCCTTGGCATGAAAGTCTCCGGCTATATCCCGGACCCCGAATTCAGCCACATTCCCCTTCTCCGCCCCCTCCTTGGCATGACCAGGGCCGATATTGAAGCCTTCGCTGCAGAGCACGGACTAGAGTGGCGCGAAGATGCCACCAATGCCCTAAACGACTACAAACGCAACAAAATCCGGAACCTGGTTTTCCCGGTATTCCGCGAAATCAATCCAAAGTTTGTGGAAACTCTTAACAGGGACATGGAAAGGTTTGCCTCGGAGATTCCGGAGGGCACATACCCCTCTGAACCCTTCGTCGCTTCGCTCCTCGTCCCTCCCACTGCCTCCGGCAGCGGGCCCCTCCCTCTAATGCGGCCGAGGGTGGCCACAGGTTCAGATGGGCATGTGCCCTCCGGAATCAATTGTCATTCTGAGCGCAGCGAAGAATCTATTTTTATCATAACTGAAGAAGAGTGGGACGGAACAAAACCTGTTAAGCAGCCTTCAGGGATGCTGATAATGGATGCCGATAAGGCTGGGGAACTGGTGGAAGGCCGATGGGAGACGGGCGACTGGATCAAGCCGCTGGGCGCACCGGGAAAGAAGAAGATGCAGGACTGGTTCACGGATCACCACATAGGGGCCGATGAAAAGCCGTTTGTACCGCTTATGCGCAGCCCCAAGGAGTATCATCACATACTTGCAGTGGTAGGCTACTGCATAGACAACAGCGTAAAAGTAACGAAGAGTACAAAACGCATCATTCGGATTTCCGTGAAAAAAGATTAAATTTGTAGACTTATGAGATTCCCGGTCAAGCCGGGAATGAGGGAAAGCAGGCCCGGCATGAGGAATAATAAGCTGGGAATGAGGGAAACGAAGAAACAAAAATATATCAAGATATGACCAGAAAAGTACTTCTAATGATCCTGGACGGCTGGGGCGAGGGCCGTCACGACTATTCAAACGCCATCTGGACTCAGGGCACTCCCAACATTGACGCACTGCGTGCAAAGTACCCCTTTGGTCACCTGCAGGCTTGCGGCGAATATGTGGGCCTTCCGGACGGCCAGATGGGCAACAGTGAGGTTGGCCACATGAACCTTGGCGCAGGACGCGTAGTGTACCAGGATCTGGTGAAGATCAATATCGCCTGCCGTGAGCATAAACTCCTGGAGAACAAGGAGATTAAGGCGGCTTACGACTATGTGAAGAAGAGCGGCAAAAAGCTGCACCTTATGGGCCTCACCTCCCACGGCGGCGTGCACAGCAGCCTGGATCACGTGTATGAATTCCTGCGCGTAGCAAAGGAAGAAGACCTTGACAAAGTGTATGTTCACGCCTTCATGGACGGCCGTGACACGGACCCCCGCAGCGGCCTTGGCTTTGTAGCCGAACTGGAAGAGAAGATGAAGGAAACCACCGGCAAGGTGGCATCGGTTTGCGGCCGGTTCTATGCAATGGACCGCGACAAGCGCTGGAACCGCGTGAAAGAGGCCTACGACCTTCTGGTGGAAGGCAAGGGCGCCACTTTTGAATCGGCCCAGAAAGGTATCCAGGCAAGTTACGATGCCGATGTTACCGACGAATTCATCAAGCCCATCGTGATAACCGAGAACGGCAAGCCCGTGGCAACCATCGAGGAAGGTGATGCCATTATTTTCTACAACTTCCGCAACGACCGCGCACGCGAACTTACCGCCGTGCTCACCCAGCAGGACATGCCGGAGGAAGGTATGCACACCATTCCGCTGTACTACTGCTGCCTTACTCCTTACGACGCTTCCTTCAAGGGCGTGCACATCCTCTTCGACAAGGAACTTGTGCAGGACACCCTGGGAGAGACCGTTTCCAAGGCCGGCAAGCATCAGCTGCGTATAGCCGAAACGGAGAAATATGCCCACGTGACCTTCTTCTTCAACGGCGGCCGCGAGACCGTTTTCGAGAACGAAGACCGCATTCTGGTGAACAGCCCTAAGGTTCCCACTTACGACCTGCTGCCGCAGATGAGCGCCCCGGAAGTGGCCGAAAAACTCATTGAGCAGATCCGCAGCGAGAAGCAGGACATGATTATCCTTAACTTCGCCAACGGCGACATGGTGGGCCACACCGGTGTTTACACCGCCGTTACCCAGACGGTCGCCTGCATCGACAAACTTGTGAAGAACGTAGTTGACGAGGCCATTGAGCACGACTACGTGGTACTTCTTACTGCCGACCACGGCAACGCCGACTTCGAAGTTAACGCAGACGGCACCCCAAACACCGCCCACTCCCTTAACACAGTTCAGTTTGTGGTAATCAACGCCGGAGAGCAGGTGAAGAGCGTCAAGGACGGCGCCCTTTGCAACGTGGCACCCACAATCCTCAAACTGATGGGCATTCCCCAACCCGCCGCAATGACGGCAGAACCGCTTATTTAATGGAATTTACCGCAAAATTTCTGGCCCAGCTGTTAAAGGGCACCGTAGAGGGCGACGAGAATGCCAAGGCTACCAAGTTTGCCAAGATCGAGCATGGCAAACCGGGAACCCTGAGCTTTTTCGCCAACCCCAAGTACGAGGAATATGTCTATACCAGCCAGGCCTCAATCATTATCGTAAGCAAGGATTTCCAGCCCAAGCAGCCGGTAAGCCCTACCATGGTAAGGGTAGAAAACGCATATTCGGCAATCGCCGATCTGCTTAAGTACACGGCCGACAAGAAGAAAAAAGCCCGCCGGCACCGCAGCCTGCGCGCCCGCTGGTTCTGCAGCACAAAGTTCGGCAAGAAGGTTTATGTTGGGGATTTCGCATTCATCGGCCGCAATACCGTGATTGGCGACAACACCATCATCCACGAGCAGGTGTACATTGGCGACGACTGCAAAATCGGCAATAACTGCATCTTCTATCCCGGCGTGCGCATTTATCCCGGCATGGTCATCGGCAATAACGTTATCCTTCACAGCGGCGTCACAATCGGGGCCGATGGATTTGGCAATGCTCCCCGCCCGGACGGAAGCTGGGAAAAGATTGAGCACCTTGGGAACGTGATTATCGGCAACGATGTAGAGATTGGCGCCAATAGCACCGTGGACCGTGCCCAGATGGAATCCACCATCATCGGCAACGGCGTAAGGATAGACAACCTTTGCATGATTGCACATAACGTAGTGATTGGAGATCATACGGTCATGGCCGCCCAGACGGGAATCGCAGGTTCCACCGTAGTTGGAAAATACTGCATCTTCGGCGGTCAGGTTGGCATTGCCGGCCATGTGAAGATTGCCGATCACACCACTATTTGCGCCCAGGGCGGCGTTATCGGCCATATCCGCAAGGAAGGCCAGGTGCTTGTGGGCTCCCCCGTCATCGACGCCAAACAGTACATGAAGGCCTACGCCATTTTCAAGCGCGCAGCAGAGGAATAGCCCATGAATCAGCACACCCTTAAAAAGACATATTTCTTCGAGGGAAAGGGCCTTCACACAGGTACTTACTCGCACATGAAGATAATGCCGGCCGATGCCGGCATCGGAATCGCTTTCCTCAGAAACGGCGTGCTGATACCGGCGCTGGCCGAAAATGTGACCAATACAGCCCGCAGCACAACCATCTCATTCGGCGGACAGGATGCCGTTACCATAGAGCACATAATGAGCACCTTCATGGGCCTGGGCATAGACAACGTCGTAGTTGAACTGGACAATATCGAAGTGCCCATCCTGGACGGCAGCGCCAGGCTTTATGTGCAGGCCATTATGGCCGATGGTCTTGAAGATCAGGGTGTTCCGCGCAAGTTCATCGATGTTCCGCAGGTGGTGGATTTGAAGGATGAGCGCAGCGGGTCATGGGTTCGTATCGAGCCTGCCTCAGCGCCATCGGCCCAGATTATCGTTGATTTCAATTCTCCGGTCCTGGGTGTGCAGGAGGCTTTTTGGAATCTGGATACCGACTATGCGCGTGAGATTGCGCCTTGCCGTACTTTCTGCTTCTACCGGGAAGTGGAGCCCATGCTCAAGGCCGGACTCATCAAAGGCGGAGACCTGGACAATGCGCTGGTTGTCACCGACGACGGTTATATGGGTAATCCGCAGCTTCATTTTGCCGATGAATGCGGCAGGCATAAAATGCTTGACCTCCTTGGAGACATGCGTCTTGCGGGAGGGTATCTGAATGCCCGGATATCGGCCTATAAACCGGGGCATACCATTAACACTCAGGCAGCAAAAGCCCTCAGGGAGCTGCTTAAATAAGACTTTTTTATGAATAAGATTCATCCTATGGCCTATGTGCACCCCGCTGCGAAGCTGGGTGAGAACGTGGAGATAGGGCCTTTCGCTTACGTTGACGAGAACGTGGAGATTGGCGACGGGACCCGTATCCTTAACGGAGCCAGCGTTTATAACCATACCAGGATTGGCCGGGACTGCACCGTTTTCCCCGGCGCGGTTGTGGGCGCAATCCCCCAGGACCTCAAGTTTGAAGGCGAGGAGTCGTGGGTAGAAATTGGTGACCGCGTGAACATTCGCGAATGCGCCACCATTAACCGCGGAACTGCGGCCAGTGGCAAGGGCGTTACGCGGATTGGCAACGATACCTTAATAATGTCATACGCGCACGTAGCGCACGACTGCAACATTGGGAATCACTGTATTTTAGTGAGTTATTCAGGCCTGGCGGGAGAAACTGTGATGGAGGACTGGAGCGTTATAGGCGGCCAATCAGGTTCACATCAGTTCTGCAGGGTAGGTACTCACTCGTTTGTGGGCGCTCGCTGCAAGGTTACCAAGGACGTCCCGCCCTACATTCTGGCCGGCCGCGAACCTCTGGCCTTCGAGGGCGTGAACCGCGTGGGCCTTCTGCGTCGCGGCTTCACCGAAGATCAGGTGAACCAGATCAAGGACATGTACGACTGCATCTACTTTAAGGGCATGAATGTAAGCCAGGCCCTGGAGTACATTGAAGCCAACTACCCTGCCTCGGAGTACCGCGACACCATTCTTGGCTTCATCCGCAGCTCGGAGCGCGGCATTATCCCCAAGATACGCCTGCGCTAGTGCTTCTCTCCACCGCATACTTCCCGCCACTAAGCTGGCTAGCCCTGGCGGCGCGCGACATGACCCTGTCCCCGGACAGGGTTTTGCCGTCCCACGTGCTGCTGGAAGCATGCGAGAACTACCAGAAGCAAAGCTACCGCAACCGCTGCTACATCCTGGCCGGCGACGGCCCGCAGATGCTGCAGGTGCCGGTAGTGCACGGCGGTTCAATGGCTATACGTGATGTCCAGGTGGACTATTCCACACCCTGGGTTTTGCGCACCCAGCGCGCCTTGGACACGGCCTATGAAACCGCCGCGTACTATGAGTATTACAGGGATGATTTGTTTGCACTGCTGGATGCACGTCCTGCCACGCTATGGGAACTGAATCTTTCTTCTATTCGCTTTTTGCTCGATAAAACCGGCGTTACATGCGCCCTGGTGCCCACCACTGAATTCATCGGCCCAAATCTGGAGGCCGATGACTACCGCTTCACCATCCATCCCAAGCACCCGGACACTGTGCTGGAGGATTTAGGCCTCGCCTGCCCCTACTACCAAGTCTTCCGCGACCGCCTTGGCCGCTTCACCCAAAATCTAAGCAGCCTGGACCTCCTTTTTAACGAAGGCCCAGACAGCATAGTGTGGTTGAAAAAGTTGTAATAGCATCCCCTCCCTGTCAACCTTCCCGTCATCGCCGGCCCCGACCGGCAATCTCGCACCTTAAAACTACGTTCCATCCCGCATTTTAAGCCGTTTTTGCGGTTTCGTACGTCGCCGTGACCTGCCATCCCGCATTTTTGCCCTTTTTTGCGGGATGCGACGTCGCACAGGTCCGCGGGCGGAACGAGTTACGGCAAAAGTGTTCCCCTCGCGGGCCGAAAGGTCTTTGAGCGGCACGGTTTAGAACGAAAACGTT
>JAGCWB010000024.1 GCA_017962065.1 Bacteroidales bacterium | reverse complement strand
ATAGTAGGAAATTATTACTTCGTTTGACAACTGGATACTTACTTTGCTAATCAAAGTATCAAATTTTGTATTAAATTCAGCCACACTTTCTCCTCTTTTTATCGTAATGGTAGATAATTCTAAAAGTCTGGAGTTTTTAGGCAAAATGGACTTATAATGTTCTTTTAATTTATTAACAGTAATTTCATAATTGTCTGGGTTTTCTTTATTTAGAGAATTTATAACAATTGTCCTGGCAGTGCCTTCTGTAATAGATATTAGGCATTCCAGCTTTTCTTCTTCACTAATATTATTAAGTTTACACCATCGTTCATAAGAGAATTTCCAATCATCAAATTCAACTTTAGGCTTACCTAATATTGGTAACCTACTGAACATAATTGCTTTTGCGCTAATTGTGGTGGCTTGCAAGACTCCGTCCGAAGTTCAGGAGCCTCGCACTTTCACCGACATAAGCCTTGTTGGTTACTGGCACCGTGAGCCACACCTTTGGGACGCCGCACGTTTTGCCCCGCACGTGAGCTGGAAGGCCCCCGACGGCAGCGAGAAGTGGCTTTTTGAAGGTTTCCTCTTTGTGGAAGGAGTAGATAAAGTGGCCGACAAAACCTATGTCCTTGGCCCCGGAGAGAGTGCCGATAAAATTTCATGGCAGCGCCAGTTGGACCTTTGGCTTGGCAAAGACGGTGGCGTAACCCAGCTTGACAAGGCATGCGCAGAAGCTGCTGCCAGGATAGGCGCACCCGAGCGTAAGCGAGGGGTTATCATGGGCCTTCCCGACGCAATAATGTTCCAAAATTTCTTTGACAAAACTTCCTCTACAACTTACTGGGGCGACGGGCTGGATTTTGCTAAGATTGAAGACCGCCTTACCGCCCTTCACTGGTACATCGACAGTGCCAGAGAGATGTTTGAAGAACTTGATACAGAATTTCTTGAGCTTTCCGGTTTCTATATTACCTCCGAAGAGATTTACCTTCCATACGACATAGACGTTAACTGCCAGTACAAGAATTGGGAAGAAATCGCCCCGGCACTGGCCGCTTACTGCCATGCCGCAGGCGAAGGCCTGTACTGGATTCCGTATCACATGGGGCCCGGATACAAGCATTGGAAAGAGCTTGGAATTGACCAGGCATGGATGCAGCCAAACTGGTATTGGGATCTTCGGAATCCCGGCGCCCATCCTTTTGAAAACACCATTGCCGCAATACAGGAGGCCGATTTAAGCGGCATGGAACTGGAATTGGAATACTCCTGCGTGGCCGCCCAGATGGCCGATGGCCGGCTTGGTCCAAACGGCGAAGGGAAGCTTGTTTTTACCAAAGATGACGTTCCCGCCCTCCAAGACCGCGTCCGTCATTACATGCAGGAATTCAAGGACGCAGGCTTCTACGGCAAGAAGTCAATAGCCTTGTACTCCGGCACCAATGCCTTTACGCAGCTGGCGCTGTCACCGGTTGCCGAAGACCAGGCGCTTTACAATGAGATTTGCAAGTTTGTGATTGACAACCGTAATTTTTAAGCATAGGGAAATGCATTTTAGTAAATTACTGATTACAGCAGGATTGGCGCTCCTTGTGTCGTGCAGAATGCAGACCAAGATGGCCGGCATTGAAGAAGGCAATTCTATTTCCCTTAACTGGGCATGCATTGTCCAGGATGACGTTTGTGCCTGCGTAGATTACAAAACAGGGAATCTGGAGTTCCTTGGACGGGGCATAGACGGATGGAATTACGCTGGAGACCGCGGGCTGTGGCGCCTGTACTACAATACCACGGAGCAGAAGGAGATAGAGATTACTCCTTCCGATGCTGTTGCCACCGTGACGCAGGTTGGGGACACAATCCTTATAGACTACACTGAGCTTGCAGGGAAAGCCATTGAACTGCATCTTTGGCTTTATCCCCAGGACGGGCAGCTGCGGTTTGGGGCCAGATTAAAGAACAATGAGCCGCACACCATTGTGCGTGAATTGCAGTATCCTCTTATCGGCAATTTACAGATTCCTGCCGATTATAAGCTGCTTACAACGCATACCGGCGGACAGATTTTTGAAAACCCCGTCTGGAAGATATCCAACGTGGATACAAGGGCTCTCTATATGACTCCGGCCCAGAAATTCCGCCAGTACGACCTTCAGTATCCGCGCAACGCAGCATCCAACTGCTTTGCCTTCGTGGGAGAGTCCGACGGCCTGTACTTTGGCTCGCACGACACCTCCCTGCAGCAAACCTGGCACGGACTGAGGACCTATCCGGATGAGGGAACCATAGGTCATGTCACGGAGGACTTCAAGCATTTGGAGGCCGGTTTTTACCGTTACCCGAATGCAATGTGCGGGGACAGCTGGAGCAATGATTCCAGTGTTGTAGTGCCATACGAAGGCAACTGGACGGCCACTTCCCGCATTTACCGCGCATGGGCCGATACTTGGTGGCATCATGCCCCCGTGCCCAAGTGGGTGCAGGACATGACCGGCTGGCAGCGCATTATTTTCAAGCATCAGTATGGAGAGTATCTGCGCAAGTACACGGATCTTCCGGGCCGGATTGCCGTAGCCGGAGAATCTGTTGGATGCAACGCCGTGCTTGCCTTTGGCTGGTGGAAGGAAGGCATGGAAAACGGCTATCCCAACTATACAATAGATGACACCCAGGGCGGAGAAGCGGCCTGGAAGGAAGCCATTGCCGATTACCGGTGTGGCAGAGGTACCGGTGGACAAGAAAATAAGCCGATGCCCTCCGGCACCTCTGCCACACCGGTGAACCGTCTGCTGCTGTATTTCAACGGCCGCTTGATAGACGTAGAAAGCGATTTTTATCGCAGCGGCGGCGGAGCGCTGGTCTCCAACAAGGACAACACCGGCAGGGAGTTCACCGAGCACTACAAGTTCACCGGCGAAGGCACCACCCTTGGCTATTACGACTCCCGCACCTTTGTGATTGCCGACATGAGCAAGCGCATGTGGCGCGACCAGCTGGTACAGTGGGCCGACAGGGCAATGTCCTACGGAGCCGACGCTGTCTTCTACGACCAGCTTGGCGTGGCCGAGGAATTCCCCAACTGGGACCTTTCCCGCGAATTCCCCGTCCAGGATATCTTCACAGGCCGATATAAGGCCGATGCTCTTAAAGAAATCAGAGACCATATCAAGGCTAAGGATCTGGAATTCGACCTTGGCACTGAATGGCTTTCCGACTGCACCAGCCAGTTCTGCGACTTTGTGCATATAGTGGAATTCACCGCACTGCCGGAGAGCTTCCCGGAGTGGTTCCGCTACACCTTCCCGGAAGTAATCTGGAGCGACCGCTGCGTCCGTGACGACAACGATGTTCCCCGCCGCGTAAATAATACCCTGCTCAAAGGCCTTCGCAACGACATCGAAGTATTCCGCTGCCGTGGTCTCATTGACGAAACGCCTGTGTACCAGGCACATCTGGCAAAGATTAACGCCCTGCGCCATCAGTATCCGGAGTTTCTGCTTGAAGGCCGATATACCGCAACCGACGGCTTCACCTGCAACAATCCTGCCTTGACGGCCCGCAGCTATACGGCCGGAGACAAGATTGCTGTTGTGGTAACAAATACCGGCTCACAAAGGGAGAAGGGGCAAATAAGCGTTCCCGGCGCTTCCAAGCGCAGCGTGAGCCTTGAGCCTGACGACATTCAGGTACTTGTATTTGAGAATAACTAAACTATGAAGCTTTTTGTCACGCTTGCCCTGGCCCTTGGCCTTATTCCTGCACCGGTGGAATATATTCCGGCGCAGGGGGTATGCGTGCGTGAAAAAGTGGTTGTAAAACAAGATAGTAAGGAATTTAGGAAGGTCACGGCATCCTTGGAACCATTCCAGCAGAAAGAAGCCTACAGGATAACTGTCAGCCCCCGCAAAATCAAGATCGAAGCCCTTACCGACGAAGGCTTTTTCCGCGCCGGCAAGTCACTGGAGCAGCTAAAAGCTGTCGGCCCCATTCCCTGCGGCGTTATCTTTGACTATCCTCGCCTTAGGCACCGCGGGCTTATGATAGACGAATCGCGCAGCTTCAATGGCATTGACTTCCTGAAAAAGCAGATAGACGCAATGGCGCTGCTGAAACTCAACGTACTTCACCTGCATCTTGACGACAGCGCCGGCTGGAGAATCTACATAGACTCATATCCGGATCTAACCGGCAAAACCGCATTCCGCATGGGCCGGACTTACCATGAATGGGAGGCCGGAAAGTATAAATTCACATCGGCCGATGACCCTGACGGATATGGCGGATATTATAGCAAGGAGCAACTCCGTGAGCTTGTGGAATATGCCGCACAGCGCTTTATAACGGTGATTCCGGAGATTGAAATGCCGGGGCATTCCATGGAAGTTGGCTATGCCTACCCGGAGGTTCTTTGCGTGCATCCGAACGGAAAAGTGCACACCGGCGCATGGGATCTGTGCCCGGGTTCAGAGGCCACCTTCCAACTGCTGGAAGCCGTTCTGGAAGAGGTCATTGACATATTCCTCTCCCCTTTCATCCACATTGGCGGCGATGAGGCCACCATGAAAACCTGGCCGGAGTGCGTAAACTGCCGCAAGCGCATGGAAGAGGAAGGATTCACGGATGTAAAACAGCTTCAGGGATATCTGGTGCGCCGGATAGAGGCTTTTGTACGCACGCACGGCCGAAGGATCATAGGCTGGGATGAGATACTTGAAACCGGAGTTCCGGAAGGAGCCGTAGTGCAAAGCTGGAGGGGCGTGGAAGGCGGGCTCAAGGCATCGGCCATGGGCTACGACTATATAATGTCGCCAAACAGTCACTGCTACTATAATTATTATCAGGACCTCATACGCAAGGAGCCAAAAGCCGTGGGAGAACTTGTTTCCCTGCGTTTTACATACGGATACGAGCCTCTTGCCGATGGTATGGACCCGGAGCATCTCCTGGGCGTCCAGGCCAATCTTTGGACGGAGCTCATTCCTACGCAGGAGCATGCCGAATACATGCTGTACCCCCGCCTTTTTGCACTGGCAGAGACCGCGTGGAGCCCTTCATCGGCCAAAGAATTCCAGGGCTTTAGGGAAAGGGCCCGCGCACTTTTGGATGTATTCCGCGGTATGGGATACAATACTTTTGACATGGACTCGGAAAGCGAGCTTGCCCGCAGCGGATTCCAACGTTTTGAGCAATTGGAAAAATACAAAGCACAATATGAAACTGCACATTGACACATCGGCCAAAGACCCCATTTACAAGCAGATAGTACAGCAGATTGAGCGTGCCGTCCGGGAGCGCACCCTGCCCCCCGGACAGCAGATTGAATCCATGAACGAGCTTGCAAGCAAAGAAGACATCTCCAGGGAAACCGTAAAGAAAGCCTACGGCATCCTTGTAGAGAAGGGAATCATTATCCCAAAGCAGGGAAAGGGTTTCTATGCGGCCGATATTACTTCCGCAGGCCGCACGCAGGTGCTTGTAATTTTTGACAAATTCTCTGTATATAAGCAGATTACCTTCAACGCTTTTGCCGAGAGACTCAGCGGCAAGGCCGAGGTTACGATAGTCAACCACAACCAGAGCCTGGACCTTCTGGAATACTATCTGGACAATTACCTGGACAACTTTGACTATTACGTGGTTACGCCCCACTTCCCGCTTGACGAGGCTTCGCAGGAAAGGGCCAGGAAGCAGATCGCCCGCATTCCCAACCGCAAACTCATAATGCTGGACCGCCTGCTTCCGGACTATCCCGGAAACTACGGCTCTGTTTACCAGGACTTCGAGTGCGACATTTACGGAGGACTGTGCCAGGGCTTTTCCGTGCGCCCCCGTGCCGATAAACTTAGAGTTATCACCCTGCCGTCGTCCCTTTACGGAGAGTACATCCGGAGAGGTGTAGAGCGATTTGCCCTTGAATATCACATTCCGGTAGAGTATCTTACATCGGCCCCTGAGGATATCAGGAAAGGCGACACTTTCCTTGTGCTGAATTCCCAGCTGGACGCCGGTTTGGTGGACCTGGCACGTAAAATACAGGCGGCTAGTCTTGTAATTGGCAAGGATGTGCAAATAATCTCTTACAACGAGTACGAGATGAACGAACTTATCCTTGGCGGACTTACCACAGTTTCAACCGACTTTACGCAGATGGGCCGTCTTGCGGCCGATATGATACTGAACAGGCATATGGAAAAGATCCACTGCCCGTTCAGAATGAACCTGAGAAAAACTTTCTGATATATGGAAATGAGCAAAAAGACCTATCTGGCACCGCAGGCTGCGGTTTTCCGGATAGAAAGCGAAAACCTGTGCTCGTCAAGCCCCACCGGGGAATTCTTTGACGAACCTATTGTTTACGATGGCTTTGCAATTATGGAGATCCTATGAACAAGAATATGTTAGTCCTTGCAATACTGCTTGCAGCATGTGCCAGGGAGGAAGTTCCCTCCCGGATGCAGGCCGATGATCCCCAGCTTATTCCCATGACCTTCACCGCCAGGGTTGACGACGGCACCAAAACCACCCTTGGAGAAGATTATTCCATACGCTGGAGCCAGTCCGATCAGGTTACGCTCTTTGCCTCCACCGGCAGCACAGGAACCACTTTCAACGTTGCCTCAACGGAAAGCGACGGTCTGGTGGCAACTTTCACCGGGCTTTCGCCGGAGACTTCCAACGGGTATTATTATGCACTGTCCCCCGCCTCATCGGAGGCCCGGTTGGTCGCAACCGGAGGCTCCTTATCGGCCAGCCTTCCTACAAAACAGACCGGCGTGGAAAACAGCTATGATCCAGCCGCCAACCTGTCCATTGCCAGGGTAAATGCCGATGCCGAGGATTCCAATGATATCCTTCATTTCAAGAATGTTGGAGCGCTGTTATCGTTCACCGTGCCCGGCAATTACATCAATCGCGTGAAGATTGAAAGCCGCGACGGTTCGGTTGCCATGAGCGGCCCCGCCAATATCAGTTACAACGACGGGGAGCCGGTGGTATCGGCCACAACTGCGTCCAAGAATTACGTGGAGGTGGCGGTGCCCACAGGTACTATCGGCAAGCGTTTTTATGCCGTGGTTTATCCCGGAGATTACAGCCGGGGATTCTATGTGACGTTCTATACGTCTTCCAATGCATTTAACCGATACAGCTCGTCCAAGGAATTGTTGCTTAAGCGCAATGGCAATGTGCGGCTAATCGAGAAGAGCTGGGCGGTTGACGACGACCGTGCCACCAATACCGAGAGCGGTACGGAGCTTATTGCGCCTGTGATTGATTCCGGCGGTGCCGACAGTGAATCATCGGCCCACATTACCTTTTCATGCGCCTCCGGGAAGCGTGATACTTATAAATTATATATTCGCGATGCCGGGGACATGGGAAACGGAGTTTTTGTGGATAGTTATTACACCGGTTCCGGAAAGTACGGCTGGTATACCCATTCTTTTACCGGACTTACCACAGGCGCTTCCTATGACCTGGGCGTGAGCGCCGCATGTGTTGACGAGCAGGGATACGGCGATTCTCCCATCACCTGGTTTGAGGACGTTACCATAAACGCCGAAGCAAGCGACATGACGGTTTCCATTGACGGAACTGCCGTCAATTACTATAATTTTGTCGTTAATTATACCATTTACGGGTATGGCTCCCCGGGGGACGAGCATGGGCTTGTCTTCAGTTATACTTCTTCCACGCCCACATGCGGCCTTGTTGGGGCCGAAGGCAAACTGCCCGGGCCTGTACCGACTTCTGCAGGTGAGGTCAGCTTTACCCAATGCGTGCCCAATGCCGTTTTAAGGCCCGGCGAGCCTTGCTATGTGCGCGCTTACTGCTATGATTCCTACGCCGGTAATTACGTTTACAGCCCGGTTACTACCCTTACATTGCCAGCTCAGCCGGAGGGCTATTCTATCAGCCGGACAGCCTTGACTTCTACTTCCACTGCCGTTGAATTGTTCAGTTTCACCGCCGGAGGCAGTTACAATGGCTTTTATGCAGTGGCCGACTGCTCATCTTCTTCTGATGTCCGTCTTGGGATTCACAATGCACCTATGGGCTCCTCGTCGGCCATTTCCATGAGCTCTCAGGCGGCGTCCAGCGGCTCCCTGGTGCTTTTGAACGGGCAGATTTTCGGCTCTCAGGGGAATATCGGCCTTGCTTATACCGGTGGGTCTCTCAGGTATAACAATTCTTCCGACGACGGGATTGCCAACTGCCGCGCTTATGGCAATACGTATTCTTCATGGCAGCCGGTTACGCGCGCTATCCTTGGCGTTGATGCCGATGGCGTGCCCGGAGCATACTGGAGCTCGCTCATTGACGGAACGCCGTATTTCTTTGACAGGCCCATCCCCGCAGGGACTGCTTCGCCTTACATTTATCCGCAGGTTACTGCCAGTTCCGGTCCAGGTCCGTCACGCAGCTGGAGCCCTCAGGAGGCGCTTTCCACAGGCCCCATGCTGCTTTACGGCGGCAAGGTGTGCGTTTCGGAGGACAAGATTACCACGGGCGTTTACTATACCAATTACGAGCTTTGGGAAACTACCGCCGGTAATATTTACGGCTCTTCGCGCAACCGCAGCGCCATCGGCTTCGACTCCTCTACCGGCAAGATTTATCTTGTTGCAGTTACTTCCAATGCCACTTTATCGGCCATGGCGCGTATAATGCTGGGCCTTGGCTGCGACTTCGCAATGAATCTTGACGGAGGCGGTTCTACGCAGTTTTACGTTAAAGATTCCGGTGAATTGACGGGCAATAACCGCAATGTAAAATCCACAATCGGCTTTTTTGAGCGTTAAATGTTTGCTTTTTCGCCGATTATTACTACATTTGCACGTGAAATACCACACTACACCACAGTTAGGGCTGTGGTATTTGGAGCGAAAACAAAACACATAAATATTATTACTATGAAAAAAACTCTTTACGAAACTCCTCTTTGCCTGTCCATTTCCCTGGACACGGAGAGCAAAGTAATGATGGCCGCTTCCCAAGCCGGCGGCGGTGACTTCGGTTTCCCCGGATACCCCGGCAACGACCTTGACCTCTTACCCCCGATTATCTTAGACTAAACATCTGCAGCCATGAAAAAACTGAACTACATTGTGATGTTTGCTGCAGTAGCTGCAGCCACACTCGTTTCCTGCCAGAAGGCAGTGGAAAAAGAAGATGTCGTTATTGGTGAGGGTATCAAAGTAACCCTGACCACCAACGGTGTAACAAAGACGTTCATTGACGGTACCACTCCTTATTGGCTGTCGACAGATGCCGTGGGTGTATTTACCGGCACCAACACCGTGAATGCAAAATTCACCAACACACAGGACAACGGAGAATATGCAGAGTTTACAGGTAGTGTTCCCGAGGCTGGAACTTATTATGCCTACTATCCTCATTCCGTAAACGGAGCCAACGAGAATGGCGCATTGATTATCATTCCTCAGGACCAGGAACCCACGCCCACCTCTTTTGACGGTGCAGCAGACCTTCTGCTTTCTGAAGAATTTGAAATCAGCACCACGGAATCCAAGGATGTCATCGTGAGCTTCCGCCGTCTGGCCGCATTCCTGAAAGTTTCCTTCACCGATGGTACAACCGGAACCAAACTTGACGGTGAATATGCCACGGCCGTTTCTGTCCAGGAAGACAATGGCGACAACAGGATAGTTGGTACGTTCCGTCTCAAACCTACCGGACCCAGCCCCATATCGTCCGGTTGGAAGAAAGTGAACGCCACGTATCCCGCAGACACATATCAAATCACCAGCCCCGACCACGCTGCATGGTTCGGTATCCTGCCCCAGACATTTGCCAACGGAAGCACTCTCATTTTCACTGCAGAGACAGACAACTACATCATTTCCAAGACTGTCACAATGCCTGCCGAGGTAGAGGTTGAAGCCGGTTCTATCCTTCCCCTCACTGTTTCACTCAAAGATGCCAATGTCACCAAGAAAGTGAAACTTACCAAAGTATGGGGCAACTACGGTGTTGCTGGTGTTGCCGGCTGGCCCGCTTATGTAACTGGCGCTGAAGATCTTGATACTAAACTCAGGAACGCATGCTTCGACGATGATTATGTGTATATCCCCAAAACTGACGCAACTTCTTCAGACGGTGACAACTTCAATGAGGCATCCATCTTTATGTTCAAGATGAGCGACGGCACCTATGCAGGTAAAGTTCAAAGGACAACAGATCCCAACTATATGGCCGGAACATGGGCAAGTACCTTCCCCGTTTCCTGCGCCCGCATCATGAAGAATTCCGATCCTACTGTTAACGGAGGCAAAGACATTCTAGTCTGCACCAACCTTAGCGATGGTCAGAATGTACGTCTATATGCCTGGCCCAATGGCGTTGGCAGCGAACCTACACTTCTTACCAATTTCTCGAACGGACGTCGTTTTGGTGACCGCATTTCGGTTGAAGGAACTTATCAGGAAGGCCGTGTATGGTATCGCTCCTATTCTGCAGGAATGACTGCTTACATAAATCTGGTACCCGGATATACCGGCGGTTTCAACGGAAGCCATGCTTGGAACTGGGTTGAGGCTTTGGGCTTCACAGCTGCAGACGATGGAGATGCCATGACTGAATACACTTCCTTCAACAAGGGTACCTATGGTATTGTCTCCAGCAATAGCGGCAAGGGAACATATCTAGTTAGCGGTACTACCACCGAAAAAACCTATTCCGGCTACAAGAGATGCTTCGGATGGCATGCATTTAAGTTTGAAGGTGTAGACTACATCGCCTATCTTGACATGTCCGGCGGTACCAACCTGCCCATTGTAACCGTGCTGGAAGGTGAATCAGATTCTGTTGAGCACCTCAAGGCCACTCTGGATAATAAGAAGGTCGCTGCCCGTGCTTGCATAGCCACATCCAATCAGGACGACTTCTCAACCACCGGAGTCTATGCAACAAGCAACGTTGGCGATTGCCAGGTTCGCTTCATCGGCGGTGTCCCTTATGTGCTCGGTATGACCCGCGGCGGTATCGCCCTCTTCAAACTTGAACTCAACTAATAAGTTTTTCTCCATACTTTTGTTTAAGGCTCCGGTTGTGAAACCGGGGCCTTTTTTCGGCCCGGGGGCCGGGTGGGGCATGGTCTGGCGGGAACAGGAGTCAGCAAACGGCTGGCGGCTAATTCGCTAACTCTCAGGCACTTCCTGTATAGTTGTCGTTCGTTTTTTGAACGAGAACTATACAACAACTCACTGACACTCAGCACTTTAACCGCCAGCCCATTAAGCATCGTTTATTTCATATATTTTACCTTTGATACACCGTTGCCTTTGGCGGCGGGATTAATAGTACATGCAATAAGCATAAATTTTATATAAAATGTATTATATAATTTGTATAATTTAATTATCTTTGCGAATAAAACATGTAAGAGATGCATTTACCTGAAAATCCGTTCTTTACAAAGGTAATTATTCCTGACGATTACTTTTGTGATAGAGAAAAAGAGACAGAAAACATAGTAAATTTCATCAAAAACGGCCAGAATATTGTGTTAAAATCGCCGCGAAGAATGGGAAAAACTAGCCTAATTATGCATATTTTTGACCAACCAGATATTCGCAACAAATACAATACGCTGTTTGTAGATATTTACGGGACCAAGAATATGCAGGAATTCTCGCGCGAATTTCAAACTGCATTCATGGATGCGCCGTTTGCGAGAACAAAACGCGGATCAAATAAAGTCAGAAAGCTTCTTGCAGGCGCATACGTACAGATGAACTTTTCTCCGGACGGAAGCATCGGCGGATTCCAACTTGGCCTGAACCCCGCTCCGGACTTGCTTGTCCCTTTGCGCGAAATGCTTGGTTTTTTGGACAAAGCCGAAAAACCAGCCCTGGTTGTCCTTGACGAATTCCAGACAATACTGGATTATCCGGAGAAAGCATCGGCCACTATCCGTTCCCTTGTTCAAAAACTAAGCAACACAAGTTTTATCTTCTGTGGCAGTTCGCGCCATATGCTTGATAGAATGTTTGAGTATCCTAACGAGCCGTTT
>JAGCWB010000023.1 GCA_017962065.1 Bacteroidales bacterium | reverse complement strand
GCGCTGGTACTCAGTGCTTTAGCCGCCAGTGAAATGCCTGCGGGGGAAGAGATCCCGGGGCAAAGCCCGGGATGAGGGGTCAAAGCCCGGGATGAGGGGTCAAAGCCCGGGATGAGGGGTCAATGTCGGGATGAGGGGCGGTGAGGGACAAAAACCGGGATGAGGGACAAGGCCCAGCCGATAAAGCCCGGCCGGCACACCCGGGGACACCAGCCCCCAGCCGTCAGGCCACAGCCGTCAGCCCCCAGCCGTCAGGCCACAGCCCGCCACCAGCCACGGCCACCTACTTCCTCACCGTCACGTGGAACTCACCCATGTTGGCGCCGGCCCAGCCGGTTTGCACTATAGGCACGCGCAAACCGTCCAGGTTCCGCGCATAAGCAGCCTCAGACATGTAGGTGTGGGAGTGGCCGCCAACAACTACGTCAATATTACGTGTCGCGGCAACCAGCATGGGATCTGTGGTGTCCCCCGGATTATGCTCCGTGTAGCCAATGTGCGTCAAAGCAATCACCAGGTCGCACTGCGGCCGCAACAAATCGGCATATTTCTGCACGGTAGGAATCATGTCCAGCACCGGCAAACGGTTGGCAATATCGCCCTGAACCATGTTGCCAAGCGGGCACAGCACGCCAATAATACCAATCTTCAGCCCAGCCTTTTCCACTATCACATAAGGCTTTACATACTTACCCAGCTCGAAGGAAGAGAAGTCGTAGTTGCAGCACACAATTGGCACTTCGCAGCCGGACATGGCCTCACCCAGAGCCTCAATGCCGTTGTCAAACTCATGGTTTCCAAAAGTAATTGCATCGTACCCCATGGCGTTGATGCACTGCACCTGGAACGGAATGCCAAAAGTGGCAAAATAGGAAGTTCCCTGGCAGTAATCCCCGGCATGCAGCAACAGCACATTCTCAGGACCATCGGCCCGCCGCACAGAGTCCACATAAGCGGCCCTTTCCAGGATACCGCCCTGACCTGCTTCCTCCCCTACCCGCACAGGCTCGATATGGCTGTGGGTATCGTTAACATGCAGAATAGTAAGCTTATACGTCTCACGGCGCCCATCCTGCACTGCGGCATATACGCAAAAGCCAATGGCCAGCACAGCGGCCGCAATCAAAATATATCTAACAGTTTTTCCCATAGCCTAGTCCTCCATAACTACACGGCCGTCAGCCGCCGAATCAATAACCTCTCCCTTAGCCTCCAAAGCCGAAATGTAAGAGAGCATCACATCCTTAATGAGCACATGCGAAAGCACCACATCCTGAGACAGCGCGCCAATCTTAATTCCGTCGCCGCCATCCAGCAGGAAGTCAATGGTTGTAACATTGTAAATGCGCTCAGGATCAATTGGTTCGCCGCCAACAGTGGCCGATTCAACCTTATGTGCCTTAACCAGCACCTTAGCTCCGGAAATGGCCTGGAAAGCCGCCTGGCCAGCCAGCACATCCAGCAACTTAGCAAGATCGGCACCCTTCATCTTCGCATAGCACATATAGTTCTTGAACGGGAACATGGACGTAATATCGTCCAGCGTCACAGCCCCCTCCGGCATAGGCACGCGAATGCCGCCAAAATTGATGACAGCAAAGTCCATCGGCACCTTAAAATAGGCCGATCCGGATTCCCGAAGTACATCGGCCACAAGGTTTCCAAGCGGAAGGTCCGGATTGTCCCTGTCGTTCATCATCATGCGGGCGCAATGGCCCACAACCTTCTTCAAGGCCGCCAGCTTGGGCTGAACCTCCATGACCTCCGCCGCCACATGGGCCATCGGAGAATCAACCGGATAGACCACCCCGGCCGGGCTCACATACCCGTCGTCCGTAAAGGTGCCAAGCGCCTCTGCAACATTGTCGGCAGTAACGTTTTGCATGCCGCTGCGATGCCCGTCCATACACACAATCCGCCACGAAAAATCGGGCTTGGGAGGCTGCAGTTTACGCACCCCCGCAAACACGGCAGCCACAATAAGGATAGCCCAAAGGACATCCCAGATGTAAGAATTTTTTACTTTTGTTTCAGCCATTTCCAAAGATCTGCGAAAGTTGATTTTTTACCGTACATAAGGATTCCCACCTTGTAAATTTTGGCCGATGCCCAGGCGCAGGCGGCAAAAGTAGCCACCAGAATCACGATGGAAAGCGCCAGCTCCCACGAAGGGACGCCAAAAGGAATTCGGGCCAGCATAACGATGGGCGAAGTGAAAGGAATCATGGAGCCCCAGAAAACGATAGAACTGTCCGGAGCCTTGAAAGCGTACAGGGCGATGAAAAATCCCAGCATGAGCGGAATTGTTACCGGCAGCTGCAGCTGAGTTGAATCGCCCTCATTTTCAACGGCCGATCCGATAGCCGCAAAAAGCGACGCATAAAGCAGATAGCCGAAGATAAAATAGATGATGAAAGCAATGAGAATCTGACCAAGATTGATATTGCCGATAGTACTCATAATGGCGTTCATACCGGTGGGTTCGCCAGCTACAGCAGTACTGTCGGTAGCCGCCGCAAGTGCCTGGTCCAGAGAAATTTCCGAGCCAGGAACAACACCGCCACCCATCTGCTGGACCATCTCCGTGGTACCGTCGTCCTGCATGAATCCCATGAGCTTGTCCTTACCCATAATTCCGGTTGCGATGGCAAGCAAAATAAGGGTCAGAACTATCCACAAAAGGAACTGAGTAAGGGCCACCAGAGCCACGCCGATAATCTTGCCAAACATAAGCTCAGTGGCCTTCACGGAAGACACCAGAACCTCCACCACGCGGGAGCTCTTTTCCTCGATTACCGAGCTCATAACCATGCCGGAGAACAGCGCGATGAACATGTAAATCGCAATGCCCAGAAGCATGGAAATCGCCATGTAAACGCCCGATTCAGAGATGCTCTCCTTACCAGCCTTATCGATGGTATAACTGTGCAACTTCACATTGGACTTGACGCTTGACATTATCTCCTCCAGGTTCTCAATCCCGTAAGAATCAATGCGATACGCCTCCACTGCATCGTTAATCCTGTTTTCTATGCTGCTTCCGCTGTCCATACCCAGAGGCTTCGCCGAATAGGTATCGGCCGTCACGGTTTTAGTCTCCGGATCCATGGCCGATATGGTAAGGAGGATGTCTATATCGGCTTTGCTTAAATCGGCCTTTATGGCATCTACATCGGCCTCCGGACCAAGGTCCTTGTAGTGGATTACGTCGCCGCTTTCAAGGTACGGGAGGACGATGCCGGAGCGGTCCACCACGCCAACTTCTTTGGCCTCTTCTTTGGCGCCCATCATTATCAGGGACGGCAGGATGCAGATGGCGGCAAAGAAAATTGGCGCCAAGAACGTAATTAACAGGAAGCTCTTTTTCTTTACCTTGTTAAGGTATTCGCGCTGGATAATAATTCCTAATTTCTTGATATTCATACGCTAAGCCTCCTCTGTTACAAGTTTGATAAAGATGTCGTTCATGCGCGGGATTACCTCTTTGAAGGAGTTTATAGTTACGTCCTTTTCCAACAGGTCGTGCAGTGTGGAGTTCACCTGGGGGCGGGCCACAACTATGGTCTTGCGGGCCAACGAAGAGTCCGTGTACTCGATTTCCACATTGTCCTCCCCGTGCTGGCGCCTAATATCATCAGTCCCGCCGGTAACCACCAACCGAGCTTTGTTTATAAGCGCAATGTTGTCGCATAGTGCCTCCACGCTTTCCATATTATGGGTGGAAAGAATGATTGTAGCGCCCTCTTCCTTAAGCCGAAGTATCTCTGTACGAATTAGTTCCGCATTCACGGGGTCAAAGCCGGAGAAAGGCTCGTCAAGTATCATGAGCGAAGGCTTGTGCACCACTGTGGTGATGAACTGGAGCTTCTGCGCCATACCTTTTGACAGCTCCTCCACCTTCTTGTTCCACCAGTCCTGAATCTCAAAACGGACGAACCATTTTTTGAGTTCCACAGCAGCATCGTGAGCGCTCATGCCCTTTAGCTGGGCCAGGTACATTGCCTGGTCCCCCACCTTCATTTTGCGGTATAGGCCGCGCTCTTCCGGAAGATAGCCGATATGAGAGACGTCCTCCTCCGTAATGGGGTGGCCCTGGAAGAGGATCTGGCCCTCCGAGGCTATTGTAATGCGGTTAATGATACGGATAAGGGTACTTTTACCCGCTCCGTTGGGCCCTAGCAGGCCGAAAATCTTCCCCTCCGGAATGTCCAGTGACACATGGTCCAGCGCCACCTTGGGTCCGAAGGTTTTGGAAACATTCTGAACTTCGATAATTGCCATATTAATAATTCAATATCTTACTAACCAATTCTACCAGCAGCTGGTCCGGAGTGGCTTCTCCGGCATCGCCGCCTTTGCCCTTGTAGTCGTAATCGCAAAGGAGCGAAATCACCTTTGTACAGCGCTGCAGCGGGTAATTCCTGACCGCAGCGTCGTATTCTTTCATGAAATAAGGATTCACTCCCAGTACCTTTGCAGCCTCTCCGGGAGCGGGCCGTCCTTTGGACAAAAGGGCATGGTATTTAAGTATGCGGGCAAAGTGCGTATAGAGCGGAGCCACCGCCATGGGCAGCATAAAACGAGGAGCATCCCCTATGTGCGCAGCAATCTTCAGGGCTTTTGCATTCTCCCTGAAACTGAGGCACTTAGTGAGTTCAAAAATACTGAACTGGCGGCTTACGCCAACGTTTTTCTCTACATCGGCAACCGAAATCTCCTTGACGCCTTCCGGCAGATTCTTAAGGAGTTTTTCCGTCTCAACCGCAATTTTGCCAAGGTCCGTGCCGGCACTCTCCGCCAAAAGAAGCGACGCCTCAGGATGAATGCTGAGCCCCTTTTCGTTGTAATAGGCCGATATCCATTGAGGCATCTCATAGTCCCTCAGCGGCAGTGACTCGACTATCACGCCGGTTTTCAACACGCTCTTATACAGCGCCTTACGTTTATCGGCCGATGCCCCGTGCATCAGAATTACCAGCACGGTGCTGTCCAGCGGCTGCTGGCAATAGATGGCAAGGTCCTCCAGGCTTTTCATCTGCTGGGCCTCTTTTACCACCACAAGCTGCCTGTCGGCCATCATCGGGAAGCGCCTGGCGGCGGTTATTACGGTTTCGGCCGATACATCGGCCCCGTAGCAGATGGTTTCGTTGAAGTCTTTTTCCCAGTCCTGGAGGCAGTTGTCTATGATTGCCTGGCACACCAGCTCCGGATAGTAGGGCTCCTCCCCCATCAGCAGGTATATAGACTTGAAGATGCCACTGTGGACATCTTCAAGTATGGCCCGGACCTGGCGGTCCGTCTCTATGTAGCCTTTGGCGGCCACTATTTGGCGAATTTCTTTTCCTTGGCGCGCACGATCTTCTCCTTAAGGGCATCGGCTGCTTCCGTTACGGCCTCTTCGAAGGTTCTGGCGTTGCGCTCAATGATAAGATCTTCCCCGGGAATGCGGGTCTGAAGCTTTACGTTCTTGTTTTCTGCATCTGGGAGAAGGCTTAGGGTGACGTCGATGTCTCCCATGTTGTCGAAGAACTTCTCTACTTTTCCTACCTTTTTGTCAATGAAATCCAGCAGTTTTTCGTCTGCGTCGAACTTTAGGGACTTTACGTTAATCATGTCTTTCTTCGTTTTTTGCCCGTGGATGGGCGTTCATGTATTGTGCCTTTAGCCGCTCCACGCTGTTGTGGGTATAAACCTCCGTTGCCGCAAGGCTGCTGTGGCCCAGCATCTCCTTGATTGCGTTCAGGTCCGTTCCTTCGCTCAAAAGAGCCGTTGCGAGCGAATGCCTGAGCACGTGGGGGGATTTCCTCCCTGTGATGCCTTCCCGGCCTTGAAGCTCCGCCTTCACTGCCCTGTCCACGAATTCCGGATAAAGAGGCTTGCCTTTTTCCGTAACAAGGAGAGGGGCCTGCGAAGGTCTTTCCCCAAGCATGAAGCTAGCTGCTTGTAAATATAATGAAATTTCTTGAACAAGAGAAGTAATCAGCGGAATTTCTCGCATTTTATCGCCCTTTCCCTTAACTCTTAGAGTTTGCCTTGTTTGGTCAATTTGGCCGATTTTAAGGCCGATAAGCTCCGCCCGCCTGATTCCGGTGCCGTAAAGCATGCTTATGATAAGTCTGCGTAAACGCCTGTTATACAATTCTTTGGAAAGATCGTCTGACGGCTTTCCCGCCAGGAGTATTTGCAATTCCTCCTCCCCCGCCGCATGCGCGCTTTCCTCCAGATACTTGTCCATTGCATTCTCCGTATAATACTCCGGCAACCTCTTCTCCATCTTAGGCCGCTTAACCGTCCGCACCGGATTGCTCTTTAAAGCACCTTCTTTGATGAGGTAATTGCAATACCCGCTTAAAGCACTCATCTGCAAATGCACAGTCCGTGGCTTCATCCCGCTCTCCATCAAATGCGCCTCGTATTCGCGTATCCGTGACGGTATGAGATGGCCGATCAAGTCGGCCATGACGCCCTCTCCCTGGCCGGCCATGACGCTTATTTCCTGCACGGCCATGCCCTTCCCCTCATCCCAGGCTTGACCCGGGACCTCCACCCATGCCGCAAAGTCCTCCAAGGCCTTGCGATACAGTTTCTGCGTCCGCGGCGAATACCGCCGGACATCCCGGATATATGCTATGTACTTATCAATCATTTCCCCTCATCCCAGGCTTGACCCGGGATCTCTTGACCCCCGTCATGCCCGGGCTTGACCCGGTATCTCTTGACCCCCGTCATGCCCGGCTTGACCGGGCATCTCCAACCCCAGCTCCGCCGCCCTCTTCCTCATGTACTCATCGGCCGCTTCAAACGTATACGGGATCTCCCCATCCAGCACTGCATTTTTCACCATCTCTTTCAGTTGGCCGATGGTGTTACACGGCTCTATGCCAAAGAGTTGCATTATGTAGTCCCCGGTGATGGGGTTCTTCCAGTTGCGAAGCTCGTCCTTCGCCTCCACCTGGGCCATTTTTTCTTTCACCAGTTCGAAGTTGCGCCTAAGCTTTGCCACCTTTGCCGGATTCTTTGAGGTGATATCGGCATTGCATAGGAGCATCAGGTCGTCTATGTCTTCTCCGGCGTCGAAAAGCAGGCGGCGCACGGCGCTGTCCGTGACCTCTTCGTCTACCAGGGCTATCGGCCTAAGGTGAAGATTCACAAGCTTTTGCACGTACTTCATCTTTTCGTTCAGCGGCATGCGAAGCTTCTCGAAAATCTTTGGCACCATGCGGGCGCCGGTGACTTCGTGGCCGTGGAAGGTCCAGCCTTGGCCGGGGACGTAGCGCTTGCTTATTGGTTTGCCTATGTCGTGCAGAAGTGCGGCCCAATGCAGCCAAAGGTTGGGTTCTTTCCCTTCCTCTTTTTCAAAGCGGATTACGTTTTCCAACACCTGCAGCGTGTGAGTAAAGTTTTCCTTATGTCCTTTACCGTCAACCGTTTCCACGCCTTTGAGTCTGGCCAGTTCAGGAAGGAACTGCTGCAGAAGACCGGTCTCCTCCATGGTCTGGAAAGCCATGGCCGGATGGTCTGTAAGCAGCATTTTATTCAGTTCTTCCACTATGCGTTCCTTGCTCAGGATCTGCATCCTTTCCGCCATGGTTTTCATGGCTGCGATGCTCTCCGGAACTATCGTGAATTTTTGCTCATCAGTGCTAAGCCGGGCGGCAAATCTTATTGCCCTTAGCATTCTTAGCGGGTCGTCGGAGTAAGTCTGCTCCGGCTCCAGCGGCGTACGGATTATCCCGGCCGCCAGGTCCCTGATGCCGCCAAATGGATCCACCAGCGCACCGTAGTCTTCCTCGTTCAGCGAAAAAGCCATCGCATTGATAGTGAAGTCCCTCCTTAACTGATCCTCCTCCAGCGTGCCATCCTCCTCTATCCGCTTTCTTGAGTCTCTGTTATAACTTTCCGTCCTCGCCCCCACAAACTCCACCTCCATCCCATGATACCTAAGCATAGCCGTCCCAAAATTCTTGAACACGCTAACCCTGGCCCTGGTCTTCCTCCCAATAGCCTCCGCCAACATAATCCCCGGCCGCACCCCCGTCCCCTCATCCCGGGCTTGACCGCACCCTTCTTGCCCCGTTCGACTGTTCCCCTCATCCCGGGCTTGACCACACCCTTCTTGCCCCGTTCGACTGTTCCCCTCATCCCGGGCTTGACCCGGGATCTCTTTCCCGTCATGCCCAGCCTGACTGCCCCCGTCATGCCCGGCTTGACCGGGCATCTCCACCACTATGTCAATGTCCTTATTCGCCCTCCCCAGAAAGCAGTCCCTTACATACCCCCCTATCACAAAAGCCCTGACGCCCAACTCCTTGGCCGTCTCACCCACCAGCTTAAACACCGGATGCTCCAAATATCCTTCCGTTATGGTCATAACATTTCCTCCCACATCGGGGCTTTTCGCATGAACTCCCAGCCATCGGCCTTGCGCTCAAAAATGAACGTCTTATTGCCGTTTGTGATGGCTATGTATTTCACATTCAATTCATTGTTGTATCTCAGAGCCTGGTCCACAACATTCTGGTCCAGAGTCACTTCCGGCCGCTTGCACTCCACCACCATCATCGGCCTGGCCGAGCGGTCATACACTATTATATCGGCCCTGTACTCCTTGCCCGCATGGTTGAGAGCCACCTCCGAACCCATCATATGCTCCGGAACATGCATCCCCTCATGCAACACCGATATAAACCACTGCCGCACCGCCTCCTCCGGCGTATTCCTTACGCTTTTCCTCCTAAGCGGATCCCATATGTACTGTTCCTGAACCATATTCTCTTTATGACTGGGGCCTTTGGGGCTGTATACCCTCCGTGCCCTTGCCCTTTGTGCCCCAAATTTACCCTTTTTCCCCCGAATCTCCAAACCCCCTCGACACTTGCCCCCACTTTACTTCGCCTAAAGCACACTTTCGGCCTCCTGACCCCGGTTACCGTGCTTTACCACCCCCTCCAAACCCCGCCTAAAGCACACTTTCGGCCTCCTGACCCCGGTTACCGTGCTTTAGCGAGGTATCGCTGTGGCTTCGTATAAGCGGAGTGTTAAAAAATAGGCCATTTTTATATGCGGTTTTTGCGGCTAGAATGGCATCAGAGAGCTGTGTATGGCCATTTTTTATTTTTATCCGTTTGGCTTTTGTTTAAACGGATAGTCTTTCGGAACTTTGCAGAAAAAGAGAAAGCTATGGATGAATTTGCGCCAAAGCCTGTAAAAGATTGTTATCACGTTTATTCGGACGGGACCAGGGTATTAGTGCTGTGTGATACTGAAGAAGACTTCATCTACATGATGAACCAGATTGCTGTGGCGGCCTTTTTCTGCAATGTGAACCTGCTGTCCGTAGAGGTTATGCGCACTCACTTTCATATTGTAGTACGAGGGCAGCAGGAAAAGATAGCAAAATTTAAAATAGAACTTAAACGCCTGATTGTCAGAAGATATAATAGGGACGGGAAGGGCGAACTGGTTAAAAATTCAATTAGCATTGTGGCCGATCCAATCAAAGACATGGAGGAGCTGCGCCGTAAAATAATCTACGTCTTTAGAAACAGTACGGAAGCAGGATTCAAGAACATGCCGGAAGATTATCCATGGGGTCCTGGAAGAGCATATTGCCATGAAAGAAGAAGCCAAAACAGAAAAGTAGGCAGTCTGGACTATCGGGAAGCGTGCCGGATGTTCAGGACTCGTGTCAAACTACCGGAAAACTGGGAGTATGACGACAAAGGTATGCT
The DNA here is from genome assembly GCA_017962065.1 of Bacteroidales bacterium. GTDB lineage: Bacteria > Bacteroidota > Bacteroidia > Bacteroidales > UBA932 > Cryptobacteroides. The sequence goes on along the minus strand of JAGCWB010000023.1, from coordinate 5,031 downwards.
TGTGCCGGAAAGTTATCTGGATAAAGATTATTTGGACGGGGAGGTCTTTCAGTCGCCAAGGATGTTCATTGCTTTTCTGAATGTGAGGAAAAAGGATTTGGCCGAAATGGAAGCCGCCGACGCCCGTCCCTTTTTAGAGAAAAAAGACGAAGGAAGACTGCTTCGGGAACTGGAAACAGCCAGTCAGAAACAATATGGCAGGACAATAAAGCAATTGAGTCAGGCCGATAAAATTGAACTGGCCACCCGCTTCTGGAACGAAGGTAAGACCTTGTCCATTAAGCAGTTGGCCAGATTAACGAGACAAAATGAAGACGTGCTTAGAGCAATTCTTCACGTTCCCAGGCGGGAGTGACTACTGATCCAGCAGGTACTTTTTCCAGAAGTCGTGGTTGGACTGGAGGAAGTGGGCGCCCTGGTAGCCGCGGTAGCCGTGCATGCCGTCGGGGTAGATCATAAACTCGAAACGGGCGCCTTCCTGGTGCAGGGAATCAATCAGTTGCAGGGTGTTCTGGAAGTGGACGTTGTCGTCGCCTGAGCCGTGGGTTAACTTTATCATCACGGATTTGTCGTCGCTTCCGACCTTTACCGGATAACTCTTGATTATCTTGATTACGGAAGTTTGGGCATAGCCGTCCGGATTGTCTTCCGGGGTGGACATGAAGCGCTCGGTGTAGTGGCTGTCGTAGAGCATCCAGTCATAAACTCCGCCTCCACCTATGCCGTAGTGGTAGTAGTCGGAGGCTGTTGCCAGCAGAAGCGCCGTCATGGTTCCGCCAAAGCTAAAGCCTTCTACACCAATCTTTTCCGGCTTCACATAAGGCCGGGACTGCAGCCACTTTGCCCATTCCACAAAGTCGGAAACCTCTATGGTTGCCAGCTGCTTGTACACAGCGTCGGTACCTTTTCGGCCATTGTGGCCGGAGGCCCGGCAATCGGCAATTAACTCTATTATGCCGTTCTCCCTATACCACTGGTAGCGTTTGGCCGGAACCCAGGTATCGCTTACCAAAGGAATGTCGGGACCGCCGTATATGTCCACGTGCACGGGGTACTGCCTGGAAGGATCGAAGCCATTGGGATAGTAGATGATTCCGGGCAGTTCCAGACCGTCAACGGTAATTGCCACCAGCTGGCCGCCACCTCCTTCGATGCCTTCCATCTTGGCTACAGTATAACTCTTTTCCGGCTTACGGGTACTCTGGAGGCGGATTTCATAGGGGGTCTGCAAGTTGGAGACCATGCTCACAAAGTACTTCCCGTCCGGGGAGAACATAACTGTAGCAACATTAAGCGCCGGGTCTGTAAGTGCTGTTATGACTCCCTTGGGCGATACCTTATATAATGTACTGCGCACGTGGGAATCCCTCTCGGCCAGGAAATAAACCGTGCCGTCTTTATCCACGCGTTCCAGGCTTATCCTCCAGTTGGGACCGTCGGTGAGGCGCTTGAGCGTTTTTCCATCGTAGCTCAGGAAGTAAATCTGCTGCCAGCCGGTCTCGAATTTTCGGACCATGTACAGGCCTTTTTCGTCGAAGAGCATGCTCTCGCACCAGTCTAGCCAGGTGTCAACTTCCTCGTGATATATGCCGGTTTTGCTGCCATCGGCCACGTTAACTGCGTACATATCAAGCATTTTCTGCAGGCGGGGCATGCGAGGGACATAGAAGGTCCGGCTATCGGCGCCCCAGAATGGAATGCCAAAGTACTGGTCCTGCTTTTCATCAAAATCGGCCCATATAATGGCCGATGACGAAATATCGGCAATGCCGATCCTTACCTCCGGATTCTTTTCACCGACCTTGGGATAATGAGTGCGGCGGATGGTGCCGTCTTGGCCGAAGGGCGAGTAGATGGGGAACATTGGCACCTGCGTGTCGTCAAAGCGGTAGAAGGCCAGTTTGCGGCTGTCCGGGCTCCACCAGAAGGCTCTGTAGCGGGAAGGTCGGCCCAGGATCTCTTCGTAGTAAACCCAGCTTGCATAGCCGTTCATTATGGTTTCCGTGCCATCTTCGGTGAGGCGAGTCTCCTTGCCGCTTGCTATGTCCACCACCCACAGGTCGTTGTTTCTGGTGAAGGCCAGCATGGTGGAATCCGGGCTGTAGGTAAGGTTCACGGCTCCTTCCGGCTTGAGCGGAATTTCGCTGAATTTTTCCGGAGCGTTTACGCCCTGGTTCTTTTTGAACTTGTTGCCAGCTTTGATAGTGAAGCCGTCGCTGTCCGTGAAGCTGCCGTCCATTGTGAAGGCTACTTCGTTGTTACTGAGCCACTTGTAATTTCTTGGGAAGTCCTGCGCCTTAGCGCCGATGGCCGCCGCCACAAGCAGCGCCGCCACCATCCATGCAGTTTTTGTTTTCATGACTATAAAGGTAGTAAAAAACTTACTAAGTTCCACTTTTGGTTATGGCGCTAAAGCACGATAATGGGGTTGGATGGCCGAAGTGTGCTTTAGGCGGGGGCAAGAGGGGGCGCTAAAGCACGGTGACCGGGGGTAGGAGGCCGATAGCGTGCTTTAGGCGGGATCACGGAGCAGGTCACGGAGCGGGCCACGGAGGGTGCGGCTACTCAAAAAAACAGTCCTTGAAATTGACCAGATAGACTTTTTCTATGGCGCGGGTTAGGGCGGTGTAGAGCCATTTCAGGTCTTCATCCACAAGGACGTCCTGCCAGAAGGGGTTGTCTATGAAAACGCATTTCCACTGGCCGCCTTGGGCTTTGTGGCAGGTGATAGCGTGGGCGTACTTGATCTGCAGCGCGTTAAAGTACGGATCCTCCCGCACCGCTTCATAGCGCTTTTTCTTACCCGCGATATCGGAATAATCGGCCAGAACGCCCTCAAATAGCGCAGAAGAAAGTTCCGAAGACAAAGACGGCGTATCCGAAGACAAAGTATCCAGCAGCACCTTCATCTCCACTTCCTGGTCCCCGTAGTCCGGGAACGCAAGGCAGGCGGTGGCAAAGTGCAGCCCATACCGCTCCTCAAAGTGCTTGATCCACACCAATTTAGCCAAGTCGCCATTAGCAATATAGTCAGTACCCTCCAGACCGTCCAGATAGTGGTTCTTCACTATCATCAGACGCTCGTCCCGCACCAGTTGCTCCTCCCGGAACAGTACCGAGCCGCGTATCCCGGCATTGTACCGCCCCGCCCTCTTGTTGGACCGGCACAGCACAACCACATCGTCCTCCCCATAAAAGCCATAAGCATCGGACAAAGTCTCCAGCAGTTCTCCGCCGCTAATCCTTTCCACATCCGGAAACACCCGCAGCCCCAAACTACAACCAGAATAAGGCAGCAAAGACCGCAAGCGAGTAGCATTACACAGCACCCCCGAATCGGCCGCCTGGCGCACCACAGTGGTCATTTCCACATATGACACCCCGCCAAAGCCCCCCATAACAGCAGGCGACAAAGCCGGCGAAGCATCCAGCCCCACAGGCGGCAACTGGGCAGCATCGCCAATCAAAATCAACCGACAATCCACCCCGGAACGCACAAAAGTCACCAGATCCTCCAGCAAATTCCCGGAGCCAAAAGAGCCCCCGTCCAGCCCTATAAGCGACACCTCGTCCACAATAAACAGCGTCCCCCGCGCCTTGTTATATGCCAAGGAAAACTTGCCAAAACCATCGGCCCCAAAGGACTTCTGCCTGTAAATATGCTTATGAATTGTAGATGCCGGATGCCCCGCATACAAAGAAAACACCTTGGCGGCACGGCCTGTGGGCGCCAGCAAAACCGAAGGAATCTCCAGCGAAGCCAACCCCGAAACAACAGCAGCAAAAGCCGATGTCTTACCGGTGCCGGCATAACCGTTAACTACCAGAATATCACCGTCATCCGAAGAAAGAAACGAAGAAACAGACCGCAGCAGACGCTCCTGGCAAGAGGTGGGCTGAAAATGAAAAGCGCGCAAAAAAGCGCTATAAAAAAAGTCAGCGGACGCCATAAACTACTTCCTGCCAAAAATGCTGGAAATCACCGCCAGCACCGGATAAATCTCCACTCGGCCAAGGAACATATTGCTGGTATAGACAATCTTGATAAATCCCGGCTCCATATTGAAATTGCCCATGGAACCAATTGTGCCGATCGAAGGCCCCACATTGCCCAAAGTAGCCACGGAGCCGGTCAGGGCATGCCCGTTAGGGTCCCCCGCCAGCATAATAACGATGGCCGATAAACCAAGAAGCAGGAAATACATGGCCATGTAAAGGATCTGGGGATAGATTTCCTCGTCGTGCAGAATCCGGCGTCCCATGCGAACCTCAAAAATGGAAGAAGGCGACAAAGTCTTCTGGATCTGCATGTGGATGGCCTTGAAAAGCACTATCACGCGGTCCACCTTAAGACCGCCGGTGGTAGAACCTGCGCATCCGCAAACAAGACTCACCAGCACCAGCATAAAGCACGGCAGCACCGGCCAGGCAGCATTGTCGCTAATGGCAAAACCGGTTGTAGAAGCATAACTCACCACATGGAAAGTGCCGTCCAGGAATGCAGAACTCCAACTTGACTCCACTCCCTGCATCTTCAAAGAAACGGAAGTAATAACGGCAACAGTGGCCAGCGCAATGCAGTAAAACCGCAGCACAGGGTTATGCAGCGGCCGCAGGGTCCGGTTCACAAGGGCCACGAAAATAAGGCCGAAGTGAATGGACGCCAGGAACATAAACACAATAGTGATTATGGAAATGGCCGGAGAATTAAATGCGCCGATAGAAAGAGTCCGTGAAGAAAAACCGCCGGTTGCGCACACACTAAAAGCATGGCAAATGGCATCAAAGACCGGCATCCCTGCCATCACATAGCAAAGGAACGAAGCCCCGCAGATACCAAGGAACACCCATGCAAAGATAAAAACTATCTTATTGGCCCTGGTGCGATAATCGTCACGCGACAAAGAAGACAGTTCCATGTTCGTGAGCCGCAAACGCACCGGCGAAGAGTTCGGGATTATCAGCAGCAAAAACAGCACAACTCCCAAACCGCCGATAATATGCGTGGAAGCGCGCCAGAAAACAAGGCTC
>JAGCWB010000022.1 GCA_017962065.1 Bacteroidales bacterium | reverse complement strand
GGGGAACCATTATCCGCTCGGTGCTGTGGATTGCGGCCTTTTCCGTCATCTTTCTTTGCATTCCACGTCTGCTTTTCAAAGCCGTCCTTTGGCCCACGCAGGCCGAGTTCCCCCTTTACCGCCTTCCGGGCGTGGACTTTTCGATGGACCTTATAAACATCGAAATATCGGCCCAGTTTTTCATGTATGTAAAGGTTGCGGTGTTGTTCGGCCTTGTAGTGGCCTTTCCGCTGGTAATATGGGAACTTTGGAAGTTCGTTGCACCTGCACTCTATGACAACGAGAAAAAGGCCGTAAAAGGCGCTTTTTGGCTGGGTTCCGGACTTTTCTACCTTGGCGTTGCCGTTGGATACTTCGTGGTACTGCCGGTCTGCCTTATGTTCTTCATGAACTTCAGCGTTAGCGACACCATCCAGAATACCATCACTTTGGGCTCTTACATGTCCCTTTTCGTGTCCATGGTATTCCTCATCGGCATTCTTTTCGAGTTCCCCACCATAATCCTGGCATTATCGGCCATCGGAATATTGCACCGGGACCAGTTGAGGAAGGGGAGGAAATATGCCGTTATAGTAATGCTGGTGCTGGCGGCGCTCATTACGCCAAGCGATCCTTTTTCCATGTTTGTGCTGGCACTGCCGCTTTACTGCCTTTACGAATTCTCCGTTTTGCTCTGTAAAAAATGATTTCCATCAATAACCTCACCGTATCCTTTGGCAGCTGGACCCTGCTGGACAACATAAACTTCCATATAAGCGAGGCCGATAAAATCGGTCTTGTAGGGAAGAACGGTGCCGGGAAATCTACGCTGATGAAGCTGATAACGGGGGAGATGACGCCCACCAGCGGCAGCGTTGACAAACCCGCCGGTCTGAGGATAGGCTATCTGCCGCAGATAATGGAGCACCACAAGGGCCGCAGCGTGATGGATGAGGTTCTCACCGTCTTTGACTATATTCATGTATTAGAGGCCGATTTAGCCCGCATTACGGGCATTCTGGCCGATAGGACGGACTACGAATCCAAGGAATACTCCGCCCTGATAGACCGGATGAACGAGATTTCGGACCGTCTGGCCCTGGAAAGCGGACTTTCGCCAAGGGGCCAGGCGCAGAAGGTGCTCTTTGGCCTTGGATTCAGGGAAGACGAACTGGACAGGAATACGGAAACCTTCAGCCAGGGCTGGAACATGCGCATAGAACTGGCCAAAATCCTTCTGGCACGGCCGGATGTGCTGCTTCTGGATGAACCCACCAACCATCTAGATATTGAGTCCATTGAGTGGTTCGAGGACTACCTTAAGGCCTTCCGCGGTTCCGTGCTGCTGGTTTCGCACGACAGAAAGTTCCTGGACAACGTAACCACCCGCACCGTAGAGATACTGCTGGGACATATTCACGACTATAAAGTGCCTTATAGCCAGTATGTTACGCTGAGGGCAGAGAGAATTGCCCAGCAAACCGCCGCCTATGAGAACCAGCAGCGGATGATAGAGAAAACGGAAGATTTCATTAACCGCTTCCGTTACAAGCCCACCAAGAGCAACCAGGTGCAGTCGCGCATAAAAGCCCTGGAAAAACTGGACAGGATAGAGATAGACGAGACCGACAACGCCAAACTGTCGTTGAAATTCCCGCCGGCACAGCGCTCCGGGGATATTGTGTTCAAGGGCACAGACCTTACCGTCGGATATCCGCAGAAATTGGTTTTCAGCGATGCCCAGATAGAGATTAAGCGAGGGGACAAGGTGGCCCTTATCGGCCGAAACGGCGAGGGAAAGACCACGCTTATGCGCGTGATCATGAACCAGCTGGAGCCTTTCTCCGGAGAGGCTAAGGTGGGTCATAACGTTAAGATCGGCTATTATGCCCAAAATCAGGAAGAGATACTGGATCCGACGGAGACCGTGTTCGGAACCCTGGACCGCATTGCCGTGGGCGATGTACGCTCCAAACTGCGCGACCTTCTTGGCGCCTTCCTTTTCAAGGGGGAGGACATAGACAAGAGGGTGTCGGTGCTTAGCGGCGGAGAGCGTGCGCGCCTTGGTATGGCTAAGCTTATGCTGTCGCCTTATAATGTGCTAGCGCTGGATGAACCCACCAACCACATGGACATACGGTCCAAGGATGTGTTGAAACAGGCCCTGAAGGCCTTTGACGGCACGTTAATTGTGGTTTCACACGACCGTGATTTCCTTGACGGACTGGTGGACAAACTGTACGAATTCCGTGGTGGAAAGGTTACGGAGCACCTTGGCAGCGTGCAGGAATTCCTGCAAAAGAGGAAACTGGAGAACCTTCAGGAGCTGGAGCGGCGTAAGCCGGAGGATGAAAAGCCGGCCAGGAGCGAGGTGAAGCAGGAGCAGGAGCAGGCCCGCAAGTTCCAGGAACAGAAGTTTGTTTCCAAGGAGCAGCGCAAGATCCAGAACCGGGTAAGTTACCTGGAGAAGGAAATTGCCAAACGTGAAAACCGAATGGGGGAGATAGAGAAGATTCTTGCAAGCCCCTCGGAGAAAGACGATATTATGGAACTCACCCGCGAGTATCTGGAGCTCAAGATGGAGCTTGACATGCATACCGACGAGTGGACAAACCTTATGGAACAATTAGATAATTAAAATATGAAAGCATTTATTCACAAAGTTTTAATGCTTGTCATTTGCACAAGCGCTTTAGCTATTGTCCCGGCCCGTGCCCAGTCATACCAGCTGGAAGAAAAGACTCTGCCGGTAGGCGAGTTCTCCTCAGTCTCGGTATCCGGAGACTTTGAGGTAACCCTGGTAAAGGGAGCATACAGCGTAAAGGTTACAACCTACCAGGTATTGGCTCCGTATCTCCAGGTTTTCGTGCGCTCCAAGACCCTGTACATCTCCTACGATGAAAAATCGGTTCCCAAGGATACCCGCAAGATATTCAAAGGCCGCGGCGCACCCACACAGGTATTCCGTGCCGTAGTTTATCTTCCCGAACTTAACGGAATAAGCCTTGAAGACAACGTAACCCTATCGTCCACCGACGAGTTCTCGGGCAACGGCTTCACCATGTCGCTGGATGAGAAAGCACAGGTTAAGGGCCTAAACCTGAGGGCAACTAACATTTCCGTGAACATGAAGAAGAATGCCCAGGCATCATCCCTCAACCTCAAGGCCGATAACCGTCTGGAAATCAATACGGAAGGCAATGCCAATCTGAAAGGCGCCCTGGATTCCCCGGAGATGGCCTTCAATACTTCCGGCGCATCGCTGGTTGCGATTAACGGCGGTGGTAAAAATGCAACCTTCAACATGAACGGAACGTCAAACGTTACGGCCACCATGCAGGAAGAAAAAACTGTACTCAACATAAGCGGCAACGCCGACCTCAGGCTCATCGGCAGTTCGGATAATATGATTGTAACCGCCGATAAGAGCGCCGAGATAGAGGCCAACGACTATGCCGTAAAGAAGGTGGAGGCCAAGATGAACGGGGGCGCGAAACTCAATGCCAACGTTACGGAACAGCTTGATGCAACGCTGGTTAACGGCGCATCCTTCTACTATACCGGAACGCCCGCCATTACCATCGGCAAGATTATCAAATCCACCCTGGCCCCCTATGGCTCAACTGCAAAGTAATGTACGATTCGCACGCCGATACCCCTTCGCAGCTTCTTAGGCTGCGCAATATTGGCATAGACAACAGCTATGCCCACGTCGACTTCCCCAAGCTCCGTCGCGGGGGAGTCGATGGCTCTTTCTTCGCCCTCTATACGCCGGCCGAAATGGCCCCTGACGCCGCTACGCGCTATGCCCTGCAGATGATATCGGCCGTCTACGATGCCGTGGATCAGAATCCCGACTATGCCGCACTGGCCTTTTCACCTGAGGAAGCGGCCCGTAACAAGGCCGACGGGCTAATTTCCATATTCATGGGCATGGAAAACGGCTCTCCCATTCAGGAATCGCTGCCGCTTTTACGCACTTTTTACCGCCTTGGAGTGAGTTATCTCACCCTTACCCATAATGGGGACAATGCAATAGCCGACAGTGCCGCAGAAGGCCGCAAATGGGGCGGATTGAGCCCTTTTGGCAGGGAAGTGGTGGCCGAAATGAACGCCCTTGGCATGATGATAGACCTTTCCCATGCTGCCGACACCACTTTCTGGGATTGTATTAAGCTCTCTAAAGCCCCTGTGATAGCCTCTCATTCCTGCTGCAGAGCCCTTTGCAGCCACCGGCGCAACCTGACCGACGAAATGCTGCAGGCCCTTGGCGAAAAAGATGGTTATGTAGGTATTAATTTCTATCCGGCCTTCATTTCCGACGCTTTTGCAAGCAGCAAAGAAGATTCGGATCTTATGGATTTGGCCGAAAAAGTAGAAGCCGAATGGATAGCCGCTCCGGCCGATAAGGAGAAAATTGATGCCTGGCACAGGATGCAGGATCGCCTGCTGGAAATGTGGCGTCCGGGAGTTAAGGAGATAGTGAATCACATTGACCATGCGGTGAAGTATGCTGGCATAGATCACGTAGGCATAGGCACCGACTTCGACGGTATACTGGTACCCCCTCAGGGTCTTGAGGACGTGTCAAAAATGGAGGTTCTCTGGGCCGAAATGAGACGCCGAGGATACTCCGAAAGTGACATTGTGAAGGTGGCGGGCGCCAATCTAATGGCAGTTTACGACAGAATCATAAAGTGCTCTGAATTAGAGAGTTAGGTGTATTTTAGCAAAAAGTAACACAAATGTTATTACTGTTAACATTTGTGTTACTTTTGTTGTATATCAGCGCTATAGCTGATTTTCGATATAAAGCCTCAAAAAGTTCAATGCTGAGGCTGCAAAGCGCTCTATATTGCGCTTTCGGTCATTTTTGTAACAGTAACTTACGGTCTTTGTTCC
>JAGCWB010000008.1 GCA_017962065.1 Bacteroidales bacterium | reverse complement strand
TCGAAGCAAGGATAGGCCTGTCGTTCTCGTAAGTGCGATGCGTGCCGGACATGTATCCGGCGTTTGGAATATAAATGCAGTTGCCGGTAGGGCCGGTGAACTTGCGGACGCTTACGCCATTCAGAGTCACGTTTGTGATTTCGCATTCAGTCCTCAACTCCGTAAGCTCTTCCATTGTGGGGGTGCGCCAATCGCTGCCAAGGCTCACGTGGGCTGCGTCGTCTGCAGGGTCTAGGATTGCCCGGAAATCAAGGTCGCCCCAGTCTTCCCACAGGTTATACTTCAGTATTAAATAGTTATCTTTGTCGAAGTACCGCCAGTTAGAATAGCCGTAATTCTCTTTGGGCTCAAGCTCAGCAAAGGCGAAGAAATCTCCTGTTTCCTCAGGTGCGGTGGCGCCCAGGTTCATGCTTGCCCAGAGGGTGCCTGAGGGAAGGCCAAGGTCTATGGCTTCGGGTTCGGTGGCCGGGCCGGCCTCGGGAACCAGTTCGACAGGCTTGAGGTGCACTATATGGTTGCGCTGAACCGTGACCTGCTTTGAACCTGCCTTTTCAAAATAAGCGCCGTCGGAAGTTTCTCCGGCGATGCCGAAAGTGTAGGTTCCCGGAGGAACGGCAAAGAGGAACTCTGTGCACTCGCTAGCCGAAGATCCAATGGTAACCGGCTGCTCGCAGGTCAGGGTGATGGAGTTGGGGTTGTTGCCTTTAAAGGTGATGGCAGGCTCTCCGCCGACTTCCATGGCAACGGAGATATCTCCGCACAATGTAACTCCGGACAGTCCAAGTCCTATAAGATCCATCTCAGCCACAGTGACATTGGAGCCGTAAACCTTTACGCCGACAAGGCCGCAGACGTTCTTGAAGTTGATGCGCTCTTCGTTTTCTTCAAAAACGCCCATCATGAACGCGGCGTCGGGGTCGAATGATCCGGGAACATAGGTTTGCTGTCCGGGGAATATCATATTTACACTTCCGTCATCATTGAAGGACCTGACCTTGCCGAATGGATATGCTGCATAACAGTGGTCGAGATCACTGGCGCTTGTGCCGTAAATGGTCTCTTCCAGGTGGGCTTTGCCCTCCGCGGCATCATATACATAACGGCCGCATTGCGTGGACATGTATGCTACTGCAAACTCGTCTTGGTCGTTCCAATGGACCTTCGTGCCCTCAAGATATGTCTTGGTGGCAGGGGAGGGCTCTTCTATGCTTACCTCGAATGTCTGGGGGAGAGCTCTTCCATTAACGGGGACTTCGACTTCCCTGGGAGTGCAGGAGAACAGAACTGCTCCTGCAAACGCGGCGCAAAGCCACGAAATGCGATTCATCGTTTTCATAGCTGCTACCATTCAATATCGGGACCGTCGTCTACATAAGATTCCAATTCGGAGTCGGCAAGGATGCCGTAGAGAGAGTAAAACTCAAGCAGCTCAGCCTGCGGCGCGGCATAGCGGCCGTGGCTCATAGGGATGTGAGTGTCTTGCTTCATAGTTCTATTCTTTTGTCCAACTGATTGCAATGATAAGCATTTTTGCCTAAAAATCAAGCATTTTCCAGCCTGACGACTATTGACAGGGGCAGTACTTTGCCGAATTTGTCCTTCAGCGCAAGCTCTCCGGAGGTGATGTTTGCAGCATCAGAGTGTATGCCGAAGGCCTCGCGCACAAGGGTTTCTCCAAGGGCGGCTGAGTAGCCGTTTGAGTACAGGTTGAGTACGACGAAACCGCCGGGAGCAAGGATGCCCGCCACCGTACGGAGCATGCCAAAAAGGCACTCATCAAGCTTCCACTTTTCCCCGTCGGGCCCGTGACCGTATGCCGGAGGATCCAGGATGATACCATCGTACCTGTGCCCCCTCCGCAGCTCGCGCGACGCAAACTTCATGGCGTCCTCAACAACCCAACGTATGCCGTCCAGCCCGCTGCGTTCCATATTTCCGCGCGCCCAGGTCACCACCTGCCGCACAGAATCCAGGTGCGTCACCTCAGCCCCTGCGGCCTTCGCCGCCAGGCTCGCCGCACCCGTATACGCAAACAGATTCAGCACCTGCGGCTTCTCCATCGACCTGCATTTCCGATAAATGAACTCCCAGTTCGGCGCCTGTTCCGGAAAGACACCAACATGCTTGAAGGAAGTAAGACCTAATCTTAACGAAAGTTGACGGTAGGATATCCACCACTGATCGTCCATCTTCTTCAGGCGCTCCCAGGTGCCGCTGTCTTCCTTACCGGCTTTGCCGAATCCGGCACCCGGTTTAAAATGCGTATGGGAGAGGCGGTTCCATTCGGACTGGGGAAGACTCTTATCCCAAAGGGCCTTGGGCTCGGGACGGGCAAGGATAAAGGAGCCGAAGCGCTCGAGCTTCTCGCCCGAGCCGCTGTCGAGCAACTCATAATCTTGCCAGGAAATGTCAGGAAATTCTATCACAAGGCAAAGATAATTGATATTTTTGTTAAATTTGTGGGATTAATCGCTTTATATTATGCAACAGCACATCGATTCCTACGATTTCACTGGCAAAAAAGCCATCGTACGCGTTGACTTCAACGTCCCTCTCAACGAGAATTTCGAAATAACGGACGACACCCGTATCCGTGCCGCAATGCCCACCCTCAAGAAGGTGCTGGCAGGCGGAGGCGCCCTCATCATCATGTCGCACCTCGGCCGCCCCAAGGGAGTGGCAGACATATTCTCCCTCAAACATATTCTCGCACAC
>JAGCWB010000209.1 GCA_017962065.1 Bacteroidales bacterium | reverse complement strand
GACGGTCTTTACCAGGTAGTCGCGGTTGCGCTCGCCGGGGAGCATCACCTTCTCCCAGTCCCACTGGTCAACATATATGGAAAGCAGGTTGTCCAGGTCTTCGTCCGGCCTGAGGGCGTTCATGTCCGTGTAGATGCCACTGCCGGGCGCAGTCCCCAATTCGGCCAGTTTGAGTCTCTTCCATTTGGCCAGGGAATGCACGACCTCGGCCGATGCTTCATCAAGGCTCTTGACCGGAAAACGCACGGGGCGCTCTACTCCGTTCAGGTCGTCGTTCAGGCCCTGGCCGGAAAGAACCATCATTGGGGCTGTTACGCGCAGCAGTGCAAGCTGGGCGCTCAGGTTGTCCTGGAACATGTCCTTGACAGCCTTGATGGCCTTTTCCGTCTGTTCAACACCGCCAAGAAGGTTGCGGTAATTGCGGGGAATGGTCAGCATGACAGGAATTCCATGATTGCGGCAAGGTCAGAGGCTGGGAATGCCTGCTGGGTGCCGGTCTGTAAATTCTTGATATTCACCGTTTGGGCTTCTATCTCGTTGCTGCCGTTGATGGAGATGAAAGGAATAGCCTTTCTCTCGGCATATTCAAACTGCTTTTTCAATTTGCCTGCCTCCGGGTACACCTCTACGGCAACGCCGGCCTGGCGAAGATCCCGCGCAAGAGGAAGCACATAGCGCAGTTCATCGGCCCCCATTACTGCAAAAAGCAGAGTGGTTGAAGACTCCAGTGAAGCAGGGAAAAGGTCCAGGCCCACAAGGACATCGTAGATACGGTCCGCACCGAAGGAAATGCCAACGCCTGAGAGGTCCGGAAGGCCGAAAATGCCGGTGAGGTTGTCGTATCGGCCGCCGCCGCATATGGAGCCGATCTCCCAATCCAAAGACTTTACCTCGAATATGGCGCCGGTGTAATAATTGAGGCCACGGGCCAGGGAAAGGTCCATTTCCACGGGAGCGCTTACGCCGGCAGCGGAAATAAGGCCGAAGAGTTCTTCCAGTTCCTCCAGGCCGCGCAAGCCGGTTTCCGAAACCACTCCTGAGGCGCTTCCGCCCTGGAACAGGCCGCGCATGGTGGCTAATTTATCGGCAAAACTGCCCTTAAGCGACAGAATTTGCTCAATTACCGCAATTCCATCGGCCTCCAATCCCTTGGACGCCATTTCCTCCTTCACTTTTTCAATGCCGATTTTATCCAGTTTGTCGATTGCAACGGTGATGTCCACCACTTTGTCGGGAGCGCCGGCAATCTCGGCAAAGCCGGTGAGCACCTTCCTATTATTTATATGTATGCACACGCGAACGCCCAATTTGCCGAAGACGGCATCCACCATTTGCACCAGTTCCAGCTCGTTCACCTGGCTGCGGCTGCCGATAACATCCACGTCGCACTGGTAAAACTCGCGGTAGCGGCCTTTCTGGGGACGGTCGGCACGCCAGACGGGTTGGATCTGGAAGCGCTTGAAGGGGAAGGAAATCTCGTTCTGATGCTGCACAACGTAGCGGGCAAAAGGCACCGTAAGGTCATACCTGAGGCCTTTTTCGCACACCTGCGGGGTAAGGGGCTTGTCAAAATCGGCCGATGCAAAGGCATCCCCGGAATTGAGGATGCGGAAAAGCAGTTTGTCGCCTTCCTCGCCGTACTTTCCAAGCAGCGTGGACAGGTTTTCCATGGCCGGAGTTTCGATTTGCTGGAAACCGTAGGTGCGGAAAACACTGCGGATGGTGTCGAAGATATAGTTGCGCCTGGCCATCTCTTTTTGGCCGAAGTCGCGCGTGCCATTGGGTATGGAAGGTTTCTGAATTGCCATATTTTTGCTCAAAATTTCTGCAAAGTTAAGAAAAAAAGCGCTATATTTGTAATCCGTAAGCGAGATTAGCTCAGTTGGTAGAGCGTTGGCTTCCCAAGCCGAAGGTCGCGAGTTCGAGACTCGTATCTCGCTCTTTCAGAAACTTATCGTCATGATAGTAAAAGCTTTTGTTCTTAAGCAGCATTCCCTTGAGCGTATTGCAAGTCTTATCGGCAAGGGAACTGTTGCTGTAATACGTCCCCAGCGCACTATAGAGGCCATTTTCCGTGAGGCCATCCGCAAAACCCTCCAGGAGAAAAAGCAGGCCGATCAGGAACTTGCCTCAATCCGCCAGTACTTCCTGGACATGTCCATTTCTGACGAATATGCCGCCAGCGTGGAAAAGACGGTGGATGCAATCTCCACTTATCTGCATGAGGCAATGTACATCCAGACATCGCGCTATGCCATAGAGGATTACGTTATGGCAAAATGCGCCCGCCTGTGCGCAGAGGCCGTGAACCAGCGCGTAAAGGCAAGGCTCATCGACGGTACGGAACTCATGATCTGCACCAGCGACGCCAAAGGAGAGCAGCACTTTGACTGGGCCGCCTCCAAGCAGCAGATCAACGCCCGCTGTCAGGGAGAAAGCCCGCTGGTAATCTCCGGCGGATACGGCCGCCTCTCTTCCGGCTACATCGTACGAGTTGGCAAAGACGGTGCCCATCTGATGGCCGCCCTCATAGCCGCCGTACTAAAGGCCGATAGCATCGAATACCACATCGAAGCTCACGGTATCAACGGCATCCCCGCCATGACTTACGACGAGGCCGCCCATTACTGCGCCGGAGCCAATCCGCCGTTCTCTTCATCGGCCATCTGGCCCGCCAAGAACGCAGGTATTCCTATTCTGGTCAAAGATATCGAGGACGCCGCCTTCGACGGAACTCTTATCTCTACCGGATCGGCCCATAAGACGGAAGTCATTGTGGACAAAGATCTTGACCTTATCACTGTTTACGGCACCGGTCTTTTGGGCCGCGTAGGTATGTCAGGGGCCATTTTCTCCTGCCTG
>JAGCWB010000208.1 GCA_017962065.1 Bacteroidales bacterium | reverse complement strand
AGAGAACGATGTAAGGCGTGGTGTTGTTCTTCATCTCCACGCTCTTGATGATGGCGCGTACGGAGTCGCTCTTCTTGAAGCGCTCGCCGGGAATCTGCTCGCTCTTGGGCATGCGGAGTTCATTGCCGTCCTCGTCCAGGATGAGCACCTCGTTCTTCCAGGTCTGGTACACTTCGCCGGTGAAGATCTCACCCACGCGCTCCGAGTACTTCTTGTACACGTTGGCCTTCTCGATGTCCATGATACGGCCCTGCAGGTTCTGACGGATGTTCAGGATACAGCGGCGGCCGAAGGAAGCCAGGGAGAGCTTGCGGGTGAAGGTGTCGCCAATTTCGTAGTCGTCGTCGCCGGTTTCGGCGGCAATTTCCTCTACGGTGATCTGGCTCACAGGGTCTTCAACCTCTTCCACCACCTCGAAGTTCTGGTAGATTTCGCAGTCGCCTTTGTCCACGTTGATGATAACGTCAAAGTTGTCGGCCGTGCCGTAGGTCTTTGCAAGCTGGGTGAGGAATACATCCTTAAGCACACCGAGCATAACCGGACGGTCAATGCTCTTTTCTTCCTTGAAGTCCTTGAAGGCGTCAATCAAGGTTACTTCTTTCTCTTTTTCTTTTGCCATTTTATGTGTTATTATTACTAAAATTCAATGTAAGGTCTCACAGAATTAATCTGGGCAAAGGGAATCACTGTCTCGTCAACCGTAATGGCCTCTTCCGAATGGGCCTTGAGCATGCCCTTCACCTTCTTTCCGCCTTTGAGCCAAACGTCCACCTTTGTTCCAATGGCCTTGATAAACTGTTTAGCCACTTTGAACGGACGGTCCAGGCCGGCCGATGAAGCGGTAAGTGCATAATCCTCAACGTCCTGGTCGAAGGCCTCGTGCATTACTTTGTCTATAGCAGCGCAGTCTTCCCAGTCCACAACGCCCTCTTTCTTCTCAATGACAATCTCTATGTCATTGTCCTTAGAAAGCGTAACCTCTACCAGGAAGCAGCCCCTTTCTTCCACTGCACCCTCTACCGCATTGATAATCTGTTCTTTAGTCATAACCTTTATATAAAAAAGATAGGGGACCGTCGTCCTCTATCTCGTTCACGGGTGCAAATATACGAATAATATTCGTAAATACCAAATTACACCAGCAACAGCAGCGCTGCCAGATACACGCAGAAACCTTGCGTGCGAAGGCGGCGCTTAATTATTAAGCTGGTGGAGAGGTCTACGGGGTCTTGGGCGAAATCGGCCTTGAGGTCTTTTGGGAGGTGATTTACGTCCCACTGGCTTATCATTTCGCCTTCGAAGAAGTAGGTGCCGCCGCCGTTGGAACGGTTAAGGGTTACCAGCGTCTTGTAATCGGCAAAATAGACAGGAATGTCCGTGGGGAGCGAAGGGTCTGATGGCGTGGCCGATACGAGCACGAGGGGCGTGCCGCCGGCTTCAACGGTCATGTTGAACTGCTCGCGAACCCTATCCCAAGAGACGTCCGAAGGATCATAGACGGAGATTATTACCGTCCGGCCTTCTACTGCATCGTGGTCGTGATACTCCCCTTCTGCGTCGCTGAAACTCAAGATGGGATATTCCTCCGACACTGTGGTGGTTTTGCGGAATACGGTATCTACGCGGACGAAGGTCCAGGTGCTGTCCGGAAGACCGCTCAGGTCGAAGACTCCTTCCTTGCCATCCTTCTCATATACGTAGGCGGCTTTGTAGTGATTATCGGCCGCAAGATTGTCGTCCAGCGAAGCATACAGCTCCGTGCCCAGATGGAAGGGAGTAAAGTCTATTATCGGCAAATGCGTATTGCTGTACCATACTGCATAAAGAACCGACAAAGCGGCAATGCAGGCGGCTACAACGCGGTTTGGCCTGGGCTTGCCGAAGTCGTGGAAAGGAGTGAAAGCGAACACCGTAAGTGCAAGCAGTATCACGTTTTTCCAGAAACTCTGGGCATGGGAAAGATGAATTGCATCCCCGAAACAGCCGCAGTCCATTTCCGGATTCTTTATCCACAGAATGAGGGTTATTATGGTAAAGAAGCCCAGCAGAATATACGTACACCAAGCTGCAAGCTTGCGCATAACGCCGGTAATCAGGGCTATGCCCAGCATGGTTTCGAACACCGCCAGAACGGTGCCCAGCACTTTGGCCGATGGTAAAAGGAAAGCAAGATGCAGGAACTTCATGTATTCCTGCACCTTGAGCATAGTACCAACAGGGTCGATAATTTTAAGAAGGCCCGACGCAATGAGAACTATGCCCACGAGTATGGCTGCAAAGCGGCGGAAACGCTGGTGTGTCTTTTTCATTGCAGATAAGGGTCTATGGTTGCACGCACCCTGGCAAAAATATCATCGGGCGGAAGCATCTCGCCGGTGGAGTCGGAACAGTCAATCCTTAAAAAATGAGCGTCCCGCTCTGTTTCGGCCACATACATCGACCGCACATCCCGCTGGAAAGCGATTGAAGCTTCGTGGATGTCCTGGGCGCCTTCAAGGTAATTTCGATCGGCACCTTCGCGGGCCATTGAAAGGCTCTTCTCTACAAAGCCGATGGGAACGTCCAGGAAAAGGTTAAGATCCGGAACGGGGAGCTTGAAGTCCCCGTACTCCGTATTGAAAATCCAGTCCCTGAGGCGTTTACGTTCCTCAAGGTCCCGGAGTTTAGCACACTGGTATGCTATATTGGAATAAACGTAACGGTCCAGAAGCACTGTCTTTCCGGCATCCAGAGCCGCCTTGATAACAGGCCCTGCACCATGACGGTCTTCGGCAAAAAGGAGGGCCACAAGCTGGGGATGTACGGTTTCGTTTGAGCCAAAGTCTCCGCGGATGAAGCGGCTTATAAGATCTCCGTACACAGGCGCATCGTAGCGGGGAAAATGGATGTACTCCAATTCCCCGCAACGTTTTGCCAGATATTCCTTAAGCTTTTTGACTTGGGTGGACTTCCCCGCCCCGTCAAGGCCTTCCAATACTACCAGCATGGTCAATTAGAACACGTCGGGTTCGTTCTGCTTGGGCTCGTCCTCCTGGAAGCGGGGCTTGCGGGGACCGTCGTGACGGGGCTTGTCGCCATGCTCGCGGCGGGGTCCGCGGTCGCCTTCGCGACGGGGCTTGCGGTCACCGTCTTTGCGGTCGCCTTCCCTGCGAGGGCCGCGCTCACGCTTTGCAGGCTCTACATAGCCTTCCGGCTTCTCCTGCAGGGCGCGCATGGAAAGACGCATCTTGCCGGTCTTGGGATCGATTTCGAGGAGCTTGACATCTACCTCGTCGCCAACCTTGAGAACATCTTCCACCTTGTCGGTCTTGGTCCAGGCAATTTCGCTCACGTGAAGCAGGCCTTCCTTACCGGGAAGGATCTCGATGAAAGCGCCGAACTCCAGGATGCTCACCACCTTGCCGTGGTAAACCTGGCCGGCCTCTGGAACTGCGCAAATGCCTTTGATGCGCTCCAGAGTGGCATCCATGGCAGCCTTGTCGGTGCCGAAGATATCCACAACACCCTTGGTGGTGCCGTCGCCGTTATCAACCTCGTCGATGGTGATAACAGTGCCGAACTCTTTCTGCATGCCCTGGATGGTTTCGCCGCCCTTGCCGATGACTGCGCCGATGAACTCGGAAGCAATCTCGATCTGGACCATGCGGGGAACGAAGGGCTTGTAGTCTTCGCGGGGTTCGGGGATGGTCTTGAGCATTTCGCCCATGATGTGCATGCGTCCCTGACGGGCCTGCTCGAGGGCTTTTTCAAGAACCTCGTAGGACAGGCCGTCCACCTTGATATCCATCTGGGTGGCGGTGATACCATCCTTGGTACCGGTTACCTTGAAGTCCATATCACCGAGGTGATCTTCGTCGCCAAGGATGTCGGTGAGGATGGCGTAACGGTCGTTGGGACGTTCGGCATCGGTGATAAGGCCCATGGCAACGCCTGCAACGGGCTTCTTGATCTTGACGCCGGCATCCATCAGGGCCAGGCAGCCGCCACATACGGAAGCCATGGAAGAGGAACCGTTGGATTCCAGGATATCGGAAACTACGCGTACGGCGTAGGGGAATTCGGGAGCCGTGGGAATCACGGGCTTGAGGGCGCGCATAGCCAGGTTACCATGGCCGATTTCACGACGGCCGGTGCTGCGCTGGGGCTTGGCTTCGCCGGTGGCGAAAGGAGGGAAGTTGTAGTGCAGGACAAACTGCTGGTCGTCCTGGATGAGAACCTCGTCCATCTCCTTCATGTCCATCTTGGTACCGAGGGGAACGGTAGCGAGGGACTGGGTTTCACCACGGGTGAAGATGGCGCTGCCGTGGGCGCAGGGCAGGTAGTCTACCTCGCACCAGATGGGACGCACCTCGTT
>JAGCWB010000207.1 GCA_017962065.1 Bacteroidales bacterium | reverse complement strand
GGGTTCCAATTGAATCGGCACAAACCTGACCGGTAAGGTCAATTTCTATGGCCGAATTAATGGACACCATGCCGGGGTTCTGCGCTATGATTCTGGGGTCGTTGGTATATGCGATGTCCCTCATGCGCACGGCGGGATTCCTGTCGATAAAACTGTAAACCTCCTGAGAGCCAAGCAGGAAGGATGCAACAACATGGCCGCGGTCCAGGGCTTTGCAGGAGTTGTCTATTACGCCAGAGCGAATCAGTTTCAATGCCCCGTCGGAGAACATTTCCGTGTGCAGACCAAGGTGCTTGTGCCCGCTCAAACAAGAGCAAATGGCATTTGGCATGGAACCGATACCCATCTGCAGGCAGGCCCCGTCGGGAATAAGTTCCGCGCAATGCTCTCCGATAGCAAGGTCCGTGGCCGATGGCTGGGCGTACTGCGCGGTAATCAGCGGCCTGTCATCGGCCACCAGTGCGGTAAAATGCTCAACAGGAATCAGCTCTCCGTAAGAGAAAGGCACCTTCGGATTTACAACGGCAATTCGCTCCCGGGCAACGTCCAGGGCCGCAACCGAGCAGTCTACCGAAGTTCCAAGCGACACCATGCCGTCCACCGGCTCCGACACCTGCACCATTGCAACATCGCACGGCAAGGCGCCGTTCCGGTACATGGCCTGCGTTTCGTACAGATTCACCGGCAGATAATCGGCCACGCCAGCCTGAACTGAAGCGCGAAGATTCGGCCCAACGAAAAAGCCCTGATCGAAGAACGATTCCCTGAAATTGGCCTCTCCGTAAGGGGCCGGCCCCTCCGTATGGAAGTGGTGGAAATGCACGTCACGAAGCTCCGAAGCCCGCCTGCACAGCGCTTCAATAAGGATGTGAGGCACGCTGGCAATGCTGGAAAGATGCACGTGGTCTCCGCTGAGGACCGCACGGACGGCTTCATCGGCCGATATGAAATTGAGCTTGGTCATACGGAAAGCAAATATAACATAATTTGTTGTATCTTTGTGCTTCCAAAGCTTATTTCTATGCACACCAGAGAGGAAAAAGTGGCCGCTTTCGGCCGATTGCTTGACATAATGGACGCCCTAAGGGAAAAATGCCCGTGGAACGCGGAACAAACCTTCGACTCTATACGCCGACTCACGGAGGAAGAGGTTTACGAGCTAAGCGACGCCATACTGTCCGGCGACCGTCAGGCCACCGCCAAAGAAATAGGCGACCTGCTGTACCACATGGTATTCTACGCGCGTATCGGACAGGAAGAAGGCGCCTTTGACATTGCCGATTCCATCCAGAAAATCTGCGACAAAATGGTATTCCGCCACCCGCATGTATTTGGCCCGGATGCAGGTAAACCCACCAGCGCCAAAGAAATAGCCGATACCTGGGAGCTAGTGAAAGCCAAAGAAAAAGACGGCAATAAAACCATAATGGGCGGCATCCCCAAAGCAATGCCTGCGCTGCTGAAAGCCCTGTCTATGCAGGAAAAAGCCCGCGGCTGCGGCTTCGACTGGGAAAAGAAAGAGGACGTATGGGCCAAAGTGCAGGAAGAGGTGGCCGAAGTTTCCGAGGCCGTTGGCAAGGTTACGGCTGGGCCCGATAGCAGCTCGGCCGTTGTTGCCGCTTCTGACGCGGTTGAAATGGAATTCGGGGACCTGCTGTTTGCGGTAATCAACGCGGCGCGCCTGTACGGCGTGGACCCGGAGGCGGCCCTGAACCGCTCCGCGGAAAAATTCCGCCGCCGCTTCACTTATGTAGAGACCAAAACCCTTGAAAGCGGCCGCCGCCTGCAAGACATGACCCTGGCCCAGATGGATTTGCTCTGGGACCAGGCCAAATCCGTCGGCCTGTAGTTCTGGGCTGGCACTTAATCAGCTGATTCATAGCTAGTTACAATAAAGTCCTCGTTCAAAAATCGAACGAGGACTTTATTGTAATGCGCTATGTATAAGCCACTTAACCGCCAGCGCTATTTGATCAGATTGCCCAGAATCGAGCGGGTGAGCTCTTTGGTGAGGGTGGTGGTGGCGCTCTTTGTGGCGCGCTTTACCATTTTCTCACCCGTAGAGGTTTTGGAAGTGCTCTTTTTGCCGGTCACTTTGGAGCTTACAGCATCGGCGGCGGCCGCAGCGGCTACACCGGTAACAGCCGTGAGCACGGACTTAAGCACTTTGCCGGCAATTCCGGCAGACTTCTTCTTGGCTTTGGCTGCTTCCTTGGCAGCTTTCTCGGCCTCCTTGGCGGCGCGGGCGTCTTCCTTGGCCTTGATAGCAGCCTGTCGCTCAGCCTCTGCAGCGGCCTCCATCTCGGCCTTCTGCCTCTCTGCCTCTTCTGTGGCCTTAGTAATTAACTCATAGGCACTTTCGCGGTCCACGGGATGATCGTATCGGCCATACAGGCAGCTGCGCTTAATCAAATCGGCCCTTTGCTCCGGAGTTATGGCGCCGATCTGGCTAAGAGGGAACAGGATTTTTGCGCGCTCCACAACCGAAGGTGTGCCTTTTTCGTCCAGGAAGGACACCAGGGCCTCGCCGGTGCCAAGTTCAAGCAGGGTGTCGTATGTCTTGAAGGCGGGATTCGGGCGGAAGGTATCGGCCGCAACTTTCACAGCCTTCTGGTCCTGAGGGCTGTAAGCGCGCAGGGCGTGCTGTACACGGTTGCCAAGCTGGCCCAGGATGTTCTCCGGGATGTCGGTCGGGCTCTGGGTGATGAAATAGATGCCCACGCCCTTGGAACGGATGAGGCGGATGACCTGCTCGATCTTCGCGGTCAGGGCCTTGGACGTGTCCTCGAACAGCATGTGCGCCTCGTCGAAGAAGAAGACAAGCTTCGGAAGGTCCATGTCACCGACTTCGGGGAGGGTGCTGTACAGTTC
>JAGCWB010000206.1 GCA_017962065.1 Bacteroidales bacterium | reverse complement strand
CGGAAGAAGTCGAACTGGTACTCAGCCGCCATCCGCTTGTGGAAGAATCGCTGGTACTGGACAGGGACGGCAAAGTAACCGCCCTGGTATATCCCCGTGCAGGATCGGTTAATGGTGACGACGAGCAGGCCGTTGCGGCGTTGTCGGAAGACATAAGGGAAAAGAGCAACAAGCATCTGCCCAAATTCAGCCAGATTTTCCGCGTGGAACTGGTTGACGTTCCGTTCGAGCGAACGGCCAAAGGAAGTATAAAACGCCATCTGTATCAATAATGCTGCTGGAAAGCGTCATAAACTCCCGCGACCTTGGGGGCATAAAGATAGGAGACAAGACGGTAAAAAAAGGTCTTCTATTTCGCACGGCGCACCTTCACGACATCTCGGACAAGGACGTTAAACTGCTTCAGGACAAGTATCAGCTAAAACGTATATTCGACCTCCGTTCTGTTCCGGAGGCCGCACTTATGCCGGACAGGGAAATACCGGGAGCCCAGCACATTCCCCTGCCCACACTGGACACGGAAGCGGAAAAACAGAGCGGCGAAGCCATTCCGGAAGAAATGTGGCTGGATCTTCCCAAGCACATAGTGAAGTTGTCCTTCATGAAAATGTTCCAGGAAAAAGCCAGGGACCTTTACCCGTCACTGGTGCTCAGTGAATTCTCACAACTGCAGTATGCCACCTTCATGAACCTTATACTTGAAACAGAAGAAGGCGCCGTACTGTGGCACTGTTCCCAGGGGAAAGACCGCACCGGCATTGGCGCAGCGCTCATCCTGGGCGCCCTTGGAGCCGATAAGGAAACCATAGTGAAGGACTTCGACCTTTCCAACGAAACCTACCGCCCTCTGGTGAAACAGCTTTGCGCCGCAGTGGAGCAAGCCGGCGGCGGCGAAGAAGAGAAAGACGTAGTGCGCGCTTTCATGGGAGTAAGCGTGCGCAATTTCAAGCACACCCTGGACATAATTGAAGCCAACTGGGGCTCCATTCAGGGATATCTGGAAGAGCAGATGGCAATAGGGCCGGAGGAAATAAAGCGCCTTCAGGATCGCTACCTAATTTAGCGGCCGCAGATTATCTTGAAATTACATTTTTCGCAGCTTGCCTTTTCCCGAGTACGGCGGAAAGGCACGCCAAGGTCTGTCATTTCCACCAGCATCGTGCGAATATTATCGGCAATCTGTGCCGACAGTTCAGGATCTTCCGGAGCGTCCGGCAGAGGATTGGTGTAAAGGCTCCGTATACTGTAGATGGAATTCACTACCGTCTGTCCGGCAAAGGCGGGATTTGCGTGGACAAATAGGTCGTACACAAACAGTTGCAGGGCAATTTTGTCTTTATCCACCTTGCCGGTCTTGTAGTCCACCACCCTTACTTCCCCGTCCAGATAACTGTCCATCCTGTCCACAAAGCCCTTGATGTGAAAACCGTCAAATGCAGTCTCGCAGTATTTTTCCAGGCCCAAAACCTTGAATCCCGGCGATCCGGAGGCCGATAACAGACCAAGATCGTACTTTAACACCATGCGCACATAGTCCAGGATCACCTCTTCCAGGACAAGATTGCGGCCGGTGACCTCTGGGCACTTCATCTTTTCAATCACATTGGCCCTTATGATCCTGCGGATGCGGGGTTCATCGGCCAGCATGGCCCGTATATCGGCCACCTTTACCTCCGGTATCCCGTAAAGGGTTTCCATGGTTTTGTGGAAAACGGTGCCCTGCATGCCTGCATCCAGCGATTCCGCCACCTCCTCCTCCATCTTGAGTTTCTTGATGAACGAGTAGTAGAACTTTACCGGGCATTCCTGGTAATACTGCAGGCTGGTTGCCGATAAAAGTCCTTCCCTTACGGCCTTGACGTCTTCCTCCGTCTTCTCTATTTCCTCCTCCACATTAACAGGATACATGGCCGCTGCCGCCACAAGCCTCTTCAGAGGCCAGGAGAAATGATACTGGAGTTGCTTCACATATCGGCTTTCCTCCCCTGTCTTTAGACCTTCCGTGCGGCTGTCGTACACTATCCACACCTTTTGGGCGCGCTGGATAAGCCGATAAAAATAGTACGCCCAGACAGCGTCCTGGTATTCGTTGGTTGGAAGGCCGAAACTGCGCCTTAGCTCTGAAGGAATAAACGAGGAACTTGAACTTTTCCTTGGGAACACGCCCTCGTTGGCGCTCATGATCACCAGGTTACGGAAATCAAGCGCGCGGGTTTCCAGCGGTCCCATCACCTGCAGGCCCTTAAGAGGTTCTCCCCGGAAAGGAACGGAAATGCCTTCCAGTATGCGCTGCAAAAGCCTCAGGTAAGTTGACGGAAGCAGTTCAAGATCGATATCCTGCAGTATATTAAGCTGGGTATGGCAGCGCTTGGCAAAGTCCAGTTCCAGCAGCAGATCCCCGTTTGCCGCAACCGCCCGGCCAATATGAGCCACTATATCTGAAAAATACTTTTCAAGCTTGTGGTTCTGCAAGGCCGATGCAGCTGCTGTATCCTGAATCACTGGACGGAAAATGAGGTCCAATACAGGTCCGCCTTGCAAATCGGCAAGTGGAATGTAATATTTGGCCGCCGCCTTCACCTTGGCAACGATACGGGCCTCCTCCTCCGAAATCAAGGAACGGAAAAGTCCAGAAGAGAATACTTCCCTGACGGGCCGATGGTAGAAATACCACCCTTCCGGCCTCTTGCGAAAGCGCAGCTGCAGTTGGCTTAAAGCCTGCAGCAGAGTATATACGGCACTGCCGGACATGGGATAACCCATGGTCACATTTACGGAATCCCATTCCGGCGGGATAGAATTCAGAAGCGGCAGCAGAAGGTTTTCGTCGGGCAGTACAAACGCCGTCTCGACGGGGTCTCCCCCGACAACCTGAGCCAGTATTTCCGGAGCAAGTTTAGCCTGGCCCACCGAGGAAGGGACGCTTACCACGGTAACTTCCGGCCTTACAAGACCTTCCGTGTCTGTAGGGAATGCCTGCGGGAACTGCTCCACGTTCTTTTGCATGAAAAGCGAGCTCTTGTTGGCCTTGTCACGGATTTCACCGCTCACATAGTCCCATACGAACTGTGCAATGCCGGCATCACGCATGCGGGAAAGAAGCAGCCGCTCGCACTCGGTAAGGGCGTTCAGGCCAACGAAGACATATTGTCTGACTTCCGGAAAAACGGGCTCCAGAATATCCACAACGGGTTTTCCGCCCTTTATCTCATCGGCCAGGGCACGGTAAACCATGCCTTCGTAGGCCATGCCTTTTTCACGGAGAGTGCTGCGGAAAGCCGTGTACAGCGGATACAGGATGTTCCATATCTTAAGGAAGCGGTCCTTCATTATACTTTCCTTCCCGTCGCGGAAGTGGGAAAGGAAACTCTCTATGGCGTGGCGCTGGTTCTCCGACAGATAGTCGTAATTG
Source organism: Bacteroidales bacterium (assembly GCA_017962065.1). Lineage (GTDB taxonomy): Bacteria > Bacteroidota > Bacteroidia > Bacteroidales > UBA932 > Cryptobacteroides. Next base: position 1,024 of record JAGCWB010000206.1, on the reverse strand, counting down.
TCCTGGATGGCCTTGAGGTCTTTCACGTTGCCAAAGACAGCACGGGCATCGGCCAGATACTTGTCCACATCGTTGAAATCGGCCAGGATAACGTCGCCCCAGAAGATGAATTCGTCAAGGGGTTCCGTAGCGGGATTAAGCTCTTTGTAGCAGCCGTACAGTTCCAAAAGCAGGCGCAGGCGTTCGCCGGGCTGCACTTTGGTAACGGCCTGAAAGAAATCGCTTATGGTGAACATCGCCGGCACCTGTAGAGGTACGCCGGCGCCTTTTTCCCGCACAAGGTCCCCAAGGTACTTACGAAAAAATACCATGGAACGCCTGTTGGGAAAAACAAAGCAGTTTTGCCCTATGTCACAGGACGCATAATAGTGCGCGGCCACCTGCTGCAGAAACGGTCTCATACTTTTGTGCTAAATTAGTAAAATTATCCGAAAAATTCATATATTTGTAAGTAGCAAAACACAAGTATAACACATAAATAACACTGGAATGACAAAGAAATTCAGATGCCTGGTGTGCGGATACGTTCACGTAGGCCCCAATCCCCCCGCAGAGTGCCCCATTTGCCACGCAAAGGCCGAGAAATTTGTAGAAATTAAAGAAGAAGAAGGCAAGCCCCAGTGGGCATGCGAACACGTAATCGGCGTTGCCAAAGGCTGCGATCCTCAAGTTTGGGCGGGCCTGCAGGAACACTTTACCGGAGAATGCTCGGAAGTTGGCATGTACCTGGCCATGAGCAGGCAGGCCGAAAGAGAAGGCTACCCTGAGATTGCCGACGCCTTCAAGCGCTACGCCTTTGAAGAGGCCGACCATGCCGCCAGAATTGCCGAACTACTTGGCGAGGTAGTATGGGACACCAAGACCAACCTCAAAAAGCGCTACGAAGCCGAAGCAGGCGCATGCGAAGGCAAGCTTGCAATTGCCAAACGCGCCAAAGAGCTTGGCTACGACGCCATCCACGACAGCGTCCATGAAATGGCAAAAGACGAAGCCCGCCACGGGGCAGGCTTCCAGGGTCTTTATG
>JAGCWB010000205.1 GCA_017962065.1 Bacteroidales bacterium | reverse complement strand
GGCAGGCCACCTTGAGCCCCTGGCGCTTTTCAATGGTTTCAATGTATACGGAGGCCTCTGACAGGGAGTCGTGCGTGCCGGTATCCAGCCATGCAAAACCGCGTCCCAGCGTCTGGACCTTGAGCTGCCCGGCCTTCAGGAATTCCTGGTTCACCGTAGTGATTTCCAGCTCTCCACGGGCCGAAGGCTTGATGCTCGAAGCCACCTCCACCACCTTGTTGGGATAGAAGTACAGGCCCACCACGGCATAATTACTCTTGGGGTGCTCCGGCTTCTCTTCAATGGAGAGGCAGTTGCCGGCCTTGTCAAACTGGGCCACGCCATAACGCTCGGGATCACTGACCCAGTAGCCAAATACGGTGGCTTTGTTATCTTCTTCGGCCGTACGGACCGCCTCTTTCAGAAGCGTTGTAAAGCCGGAACCGTGGAAGATATTGTCTCCCAGCACCAGGCATACGCTATCGTTTCCGATGAATTCCTTGCCGATGATGAAGGCCTGGGCCAGACCGTCCGGAGAAGGCTGCTCCGCGTAGGAGAAATGTACGCCATAATCTTCTCCACTGCCCAGCAGACGCCGGAAACCCGGAAGGTCCTGCGGGGTGGAGATGATAAGGATATCCCGGATACCCGCCAGCATAAGCGCGCTGATGGGATAATACACCATGGGTTTGTCATAGATGGGCAGGAGCTGCTTACTCACGCCCTTGGTAATGGGATAAAGCCGGGTTCCGGATCCTCCGGCCAGTACAATTCCTTTCATAGGCTATGCATTGACATTCCGATGTGACCACCAGCCCCAGTAACGAAGACCGGTAATGAGAAACAGATAAGGAAGCATATATAACTTACGGCCCAGGCCCTTTACACTGCGAAGGCCCAGGACAAACTCAGAGCGCCACGGATGCAGGCGGGACTGCCTCCGGCGCTTCGCGCTCCACTCTTTCTTATGCTGATTGTAAAATTCGGCATCACTGATGCCATACATGATATACCGTGATTTTAGCTCTGCATAGCTGTTATCCAATATTTCATAACAGACTACGTTAGAGTAACCTATGCTGTATCCTCCGCCAGTTATGCGTTCACACAGGTTGGTATCATCGGCAAACTGGAGAGTTGTGTCATAGGGGAACTCGTCCAGAATGTTCTTTTGCACCAGGAAAGGGGTTCCAACAATGGATTTCGGGCCCTCCGTAATCTTGTACTTCCAGCGCTCGTTGTTACAACGGGCGAGGTAGGAATCAAGGTTCCGGATGCGCGTGAGCATACCGCAATATACGTAACCGTGGGAAAGCATATATGCTTTGAGCCGTGAAATGGAATCCGGATCGATCTCATTGTCGCACCCCATGAAAAAAACATACTTTCCCGAGGCGGCATTGATGCCAATCTGACGGGCCAGGGCGATTCCCTTGCCAGGGTCTGTCAAAAGGGTGACGGAGTCTCCGTATCCAAGAATCACATCCAGCGTGCCATCCGTGGAATGCCCGTCAACCACAATGAGTTCGTATGGGTTTGTAGCCAATGCAGAATCCAGTGCACGGGCGATGCCGTCCACTGCGTTTTTGCATACTATTATGATGGAAACCTCCTTCATACTCTGCTAATAATAAGAAACCGAGGCGTAACAAGGTCTCAAAGCCAGATGGCGATGAATGCTGAAACCATTCTTGTTTACGCCGTCGATATCGTGATACTTCCCAACATAGACACGGTCACCGTTGTGGTCGGTATCGGAGCACCACACGAAATCGTGCCACCAAAGGAACTCATTCCGGGCATAATACCAGGCGAAAAAAGTCCAGGCACAGACCACTGCCGGCGGAAATGAACAGCCGGATTCCAGTAAGACGCCGGGCTGGACGGCACGGGAGTCCTCCAGAACCGACTTTTTAATCAGGTGCCAGCTATTGTCCAACGGAAGATCCATAAAGGCTTCGGCCAAATACCAGTCCTGGTTGTAGAAACACGGCTCGGACACGGCAGGGTCCGTGCCGAAACAGTCCCGCAAAAAGCGGAGGGTAATGGCCTGCCCGGCAATGACCGACGGGCACCAGATGAGGATATAACCTTCCTGCTCCGCCTTTTTCAGAACCGAATCGTCAAAAGGGACGGGGGCTTCCACCATATCAGCCTCGGAAAGGCCCAAGACAGAAAGCAGCGGACGAAGTTCTACAACAGAGATTCTTTCCATCTTTGGTAAGCAATTACTTCTTCGGCAGTGGCCAGATGGCCCATTGCGCTATATTTTTCGATACGTTCAAATTCGGCCTTCAGGCGGTCGAAACGGTATCCCCAGCCACTGTCCACAAACCAGTTCAGGTTACGGACCGGCGCATTGTACAAGATGATTCCGCTTCCGCTATCCAGCACTTCCCTCAAAAAAGAAAGGTAGGCACGGTACTGATGTTCATGGGAGGCCACCAAAGCGAGTTTCTTCCAGCCCCTCTCCATGGCCATCTTTACCACTTCAATGGCCTGCTGACGAGTGTGTAGCGACTTGTCCTCG
>JAGCWB010000021.1 GCA_017962065.1 Bacteroidales bacterium | reverse complement strand
GCAACTCATGACGATATGCGCACCGCCGTAGCCTTTGCGCAGGGTTACTGTTACCTTGGGAACGGTTGCCTCTCCGTATGCATACAGCAGTTTTGCGCCGTTGGTTATGATTGCGCCGTATTCCTGCTGCGTGCCGGGAAGGAAGCCGGGAACATCCACCAGAGTTACCAGCGGAATGTTGAAGGCGTCGCAGAAGCGTACGAAACGGGCGGCCTTGCGGCTGGCGTTAATGTCCAGCACGCCCGCAAGCACGTTGGGCTGGTTTGCCACAACGCCCACGCTGCGGCCGTTGAATCGGGCAAAACCAACGAGAATGTTCTTTGCAAAGTCCTTGTGAACCTCGAAGAACTTTCCGCCGTCAACTATACTGTGGATAACCTTGTACATATCGTACGCCTTGTTGGGATTGTCCGGGACAATGGCGTTGAGTTCGTCGTCAACACGGTTCACAGGATCGGCCGATTCTTCCATGGGAGCCGTCTCCAGGTTGTTCTGCGGCAGGTAACTGAGCAGTTCCTTGACGGTGGCAATTGCATCGTCCTCGTTTTCGGCTGCGAAATGGGCCACGCCGCTCTTGGAGGCATGCACCGATGCTCCGCCAAGCTGTTCCTGGTCCACAACTTCTCCGGTTACGCTTTTTACCACGGCGGGGCCGGTGAGGAACATGTAGGATGTGTTCTTAACCATAAGCGTAAAGTCCGTGAGGGCGGGAGAATACACCGCACCGCCTGCGCAGGGACCCATGATTACGCTAATTTGGGGAACTACTCCGGAAGAGAGGATGTTGCGCTCGAAGATTTCTCCGTAGCCTGCAAGGGCGTCGATGCCTTCCTGGATACGTGCACCGCCGCTGTCGTTAAGGCCGATAAGGGGAGCGCCGTTATGCATGGCCATGTCCTGCACTTTGCAGATTTTCTCGCTCATGGTCTTTGACAGCGAGCCGCCGCTCACGGTGAAATCCTGTGCGAAAACATATACCAGCCGGCCGCCTATGGTGCCGCAGCCTGTAACTACGCCGTCGCCGTCCGGATGGCTTTTCTCCATTCCGAAGTTTGTGCAACGGTGCTGGACAAACATATCGAATTCTTCGAAACTGCCTTTGTCCAGGAGCTTTTCCAGCCTTTCGCGGGCCGTGAGCTTTCCTTTTGCGTGCTGGGCTTCAATGCGCTTTTCTCCGCCGCCAAGGCGGGCTTTTGAGCGTCGCTCTACAAGTTTTTCAATGTTGTCTGTCTGTATGCTCATAAGTTCTATTTGAACATTTTATCTACTTCTTTTACTGCTCCCGGAAGGGCGAATACTGCCACGCGGTCGTAGGGCTCTATGCGCGTATGGCCCACGGCAATAAAACTGTCTCCGCCGCGTATTACGCCGCCTATGATTGCATCGGCCGGGAAATCTATGTCTTTTAGGATATCCTTTGTTATGCGCGAATCCGGGGCGGCAGTGTATTCCTGAACTTCCGCGTCCGTGCCGCTTACGTAGCGTACCGAGCGCACTTTGTCCGACAGCGTGAACTTGAAAATGCGGCTGGCGGTGATGAGTTTTTTGTTAATAACGGTATCTACGCCCATTTCCTCGGCCAGACGGAGGTATTCCAGGTTCTCTACCTGTGCTATCACTCTGGGGACGCCGCATTTCTTAGCAACTACGCAGGAAAGGATGTTTACCTCGTCGTTGCCAGTGAAGGCCATCACAACCTGGTAGGAACGAATATCCTGCTCCTGCAGGAAATCTGAGTTGCGTACGTCGCCGCATACTACGTCAACCTCGTCCGGGAGGTCTTCCGACAGTTTGCGGCAGTGGGCTGGGTTAATGTCTATAAGTTTGATATCGTCCAGCTTCTGCGATGCAAGGCGCTGGGCCACCATCATGCCGATCTCGCTGCCGCCCATAATCATTACCCTGCGGATGTCGATCTTGTCCTTGCCAAGGAACTTCATCAGAACCGGCATGCCTTCACGGCGGGAGATAATGTACAGGTAGTCGTGATATTTGAAGGAGGTGTCGAACTTGGGGATGATGGTTTTTCCGCCTCTGGAGATGGCTACAATGCGGAAATCGGCATCGGCCTGCAGTTCTTTCACCGCGTGGGCGAAGTCTTTGACCGTCATGTCCAGAAGGGGAGAGTCGTCGTCCAGCTTGAACACGGTGAGCTGAAGTTTTCCGCGGGCGAAGTCCAGGGAATCCGTTGAGGCGCTGTTGTGGAGCATGTCCACTATTTCGTCGCTGGCGCTCTTTTCCGGGAAGAACATCATGTCCAGGCCCATATCCTTGAACAGCAGTTTGTTCTCCGGCGCAAGGTATGCCTGGTCGTCAATTCTGGCAATAACCCTTTTGGTGCCCAGTTTTTTTGCCAGCAGGGCGCTCACAATGTTGATGCTCTGATCCATGCGGGGATTAACCGCTATGAACAAATCCGCGTCCTGGCAGCCTGCTTCCTTAAGAAGCGCTATGGTTGAAGGCGGGCCCTGGATGGTTATTACATCGGCCTGGGTGTTAAGGGAGCGGATACGGCCGGCATCGCTGTCGATGACGGTTATCTCGTTTGACCCTACGCTTAGCATTTTTGCAAGGTGCGAGCCTGTCTGTCCTGCTCCTTCTATGACAATCTTCATAAGTATGAATATTATATCACGCAAATATACGCATTTTTTTCAATCGCGCAAAGCGCGCGCGTATGCAGAAACACCCACGCGAAACCGCGCGGGTGCTTTTGCTGAATTATGTGCTGTGCCTTACTGCGGCAGGCAGGCTTCGTGTGCGGGCCAGGCCTGGGCTTTGGCAAGCTTGAAGGCGCCGGCGGCCGGAATCTTCTCCCGGAGTTCGAAACGCTTGACTTTACCCGCTGGGAGGAAATAATCAAGGACAAGGTACTTTGTTCCGCCCTGGTTGACCGGCTCTGCCACAAGGCCTTTATGGTCAATATGACCGGGCCATCATATCGAGTGAAAGAAACTCAAAATATCTTCAAAAAACTTTGAAAACCGACGAGATTTGCTTACCTTTGAAACGGCCTTCCGCTGGCCCCTTTTTCAAATCCATTTTGGCGGAAATCTACTTTACTATCTACAGTCCAACTGGCGCCTGTACCTGAACACTTTCGCAAAGAAACTCTTCAAGTAGTATGAAAAAGATTTTAGTTTTTCTTGCAGCTCTGGCAATCGGCCTTTCGGCCAATGCACAGCAGGCTCTTTGGGGCGGTCCCTCCGTGGAATCTCCCGTGATTAACCCCGACGGCACCGTCACCTTCCGCTATCAGGCTCCCAAGGCCGTTAAGGTGGAAGTTACCGGCGACTTCCTTCCTACTCAGAAGATGGAAGTTGAATTCGGCGGCAACAAGATGACTTACGACGCTCCCGGCGTACGCGAACTCAAGGAAGGCCCCATGGGCGTTTGGGAATACACCACTGATTTCCCAGTGGCTCCCGATATGTACACCTATACGTTCCGCGTAGATGGCCTTACGGTTATCGATGCCAACAACGTGTTCGTAAACCGTGACATTGCCTCCATCACCAGCGTTCTTCTGGTTCCCCAGGAAGGTGCCCGCAGCGACCTGTATGCCATCCACGACGTGCCCCACGGCACCGTTTCCAAGGTATGGTATCATTCCGACAAGCAGGGCATCAACCGCCGTCTCACCGTTTACACTCCTGCAGGTTACGAGACCTCCAAGGCCAAATATCCCGTGCTCTATGTCCTGCACGGAATTGGCGGTGACGAAGATGCATGGGTAACCCAGGGCCGTGCAACCCAGATTCTGGACAACCTCATCGCACGCGGCGAGGCTAAGCCCATGATTGTGGTGTTCACCAACGGCAACATCTCCCAGGAGGCAGCTCCGCTTGAGAATTCCACCGGTTACACCCGTCCTACAATGCAGCTTCCCCAGACCATGGAAGGCAGCTTCGAGACCGCTTTCCCTGAGATTGTGAAGTTCATCGACGGCCGATATCGCACTATCGCCAAAAAGCAGAGCCGCGCCGTTTGCGGTCTGTCCATGGGCGGTTTCCACACGCTGTACCTGTCGCTCAACTATCCTCAGCTGTTCAACTACAGCGGTATGTTCAGCGCAGCAATTGGCGTAAGCGATCCTTCCGTGAGCCCCATCTACCAGGACTTCGACGCCAAACTGGCCAAGTACTTTGCCGGCAAGCCCGCCCTCCTTTGGATTGGCTGCGGTGTAACGGACTTCCTGTATCAGGCCAACAAGGACTTTATGAAGAAGCTTGACGAGAACGGTTTCCCTTATACTTATATGGAGACCGACGGCGGCCACATCTGGAAGAACTGGAGGATTTACCTCTCCGAGTTCGTTCCGCTGCTGTTCAAGTAGTCTTATTTTTTATGCTACTTGAACAGCGTGGGGGCCAGAGTCTCTAAATCGGCCCTCCAGGTGGTCCAGCTGTGACCGGCCACTGCGCGGTGTTCTTTATCGGCAATGACGTTGTAATTGGTTTCTACAAAGGGGATTATGCTTTTTACCATATCCTGGCCGAAGAGGGGAACTTCGCCCATCATATCCGGGGTTTCAATGGTGCCGTTGGGCATTACCACTATCATGGGAACCATCTTTCCTTCGGCAAGAAGGTTGTCAAGTATCCAGCCTGCTGCGCCTACGCCGGGCCATGATGCGTCGTTGTCTCCGCCGCCGTGAATCAGGTACAGGACAGTAAAACTGCTATTGCAAGGATTTTTTTCATAGGATGCTAGTCATCTATGTTAATATTGCTGCTCATCCTGCGCACCGGCTGCTGTTTCTGGGGCTTTTCTTGGAAAAGCTTCTGGGCAAAGATGGTAAGGTATTCGCGCCAGTTGCGCCAGATGTGGCCGCCTTCGCTTTCATAAAGGGTAACGGGGAAGCCCTGGAAGTCGCACCATTCCTTGAGGGCTTTTGAGCCGGCCATGATGCCATCGGCCTTGCCGCAGGCTATCCAGTAAAGCTTTGGCTCATAGGCGAATACCTTGGCAAAGCCTTGCTCATTGCCTTCCACGGCTGCTACTCCCGAGAACAGGCCTACGTAGCCGAATTTATCCGGGTAGTGCAGCGACAGCATGCAGCTTTGGCGTCCGCCCATGGAAAGGCCGGCAACTGCGGTGTTGGAATAGCCTTTGACCACGCGGTAATTCTTTTCTACAAAGTTCATTACATCCGGGAAGCTGTCTTCAATCTCTATTGTGCTCTGGCTGCGGCTGTTGGCCATTGTGGGCTGGAAGTTGTTAACTGCCGCGCCGGGGGCCGCCTTGTTGAACCAAACACCGTTGGGCATAACTACAATCATGGGTTTGGCCTTGCCTTCGGCAATAAGGTTGTCCATGATCTGGGCCGTGCGGCCAAGGTCTGTCCATGCATCTTCGTCGCCGCCGCTGCCGTGAAGCAGATAAAGCACGGGATAGCGCTGGGTGCCGCCTTCATATCCCGGGGGAGTGTAGATGGTCATTCGGCGCTGGCTGCTGAGGGTGGGGCTGTCGTACCAGACATGAGCCACGGAGCCGTGCGGAACGTCGTGCACCTCATAGTACCAGCCTTTGTCGCCTTGCTTTGCGCTAAGCGTGAAAATATTGGTCCAGCTGGCAACATCTCTGTTCTGATGCACGTTGGATGGATCCGGAACCTTTTTGCCGTCCACGATGAAGCTGTAGGAATACAGTTCGCCGTCAAGAGGGGCCGATGTATAGGTCCACACACCGCCGGGGCCTTCCACAAGATCGGCATGGCCGGGCGCGTCATAAACCAGCGTGCGTCCGCCAAATTCCACCTCTATGGGGGTGGTAGGGAGGAAGTCGCCTGTTACCTTGACGGTTTTGGCTTTAGGATTGTGATAGCGGAACGTTACGGAATTGTCCGGATTTATTTCCGGGGAAACCAGGCCTGTGCCGGGCCCCAGGGCCTGCTGGGCCGTGGCCGGAAGGGCCAGAGCCAGAAGGGAAGCAATAAAGATGGAGCGTTTCATAACTAGTGGTTTTGCTTGTTCAAATATAATCATTTGCGCGCGTAATAACAAAGACTTTGAACATTTGGGAAAGAATTTGCACTTTGCCGTTAACAACCAGGAGACCAACCGCGGCAGCGTGGACGCCCAGCTGGACGAAAGGACCCTGCGTGAGATTTACCTCAAGCCTTTCGTGAGAGCCATTATTGAAGGCGGCGCCATGAGCGTGATGCCTGCATACAACAAGGTAAACGGCGACTACTGCTCAGAGAACGAACACCTTCTGAACGAGATCCTGCGCGGCGAATGGGGCTTCAAGGGCTACACCGTGTCCGACTGGGGCGGCACCCACAGCACGATGG
>JAGCWB010000204.1 GCA_017962065.1 Bacteroidales bacterium | reverse complement strand
CAGAAGTGGCCCAAGCGAGACGCCCGCAAGGACCCCGACCGCCTGGACTGCATCAACTATAACCTGCTTAGCCCGCTCACCATCCAGAAGATGATAAAGGGCACTCTGCTACTGAGGAACCTGCTTTACTCTTCCGGTGAACTGTCGGACATTTACTCCTATCACAGCACCAAAATCCGCAATTCCTCATTGCGCAGCGGCCTGAAGTATTACGATACGGCCATTACAAAGTTCCTTGGCAACTCCATAATCAAGCGCCTGGAGAACCTTCCGGCCGGTGCCACGGACCAGCAGATCAGAGAGGCGCTCAAGCCTTCCACCGAGATCGGCCAGGGATATTGGGTCGACCTGTCCGGCCTTATTGCCCCCAAGCATTACGTAGACAGGCTTCTGGACAGCGTGGAAGCGGGAAATGAAACGCTGGAAAGCATGTCCGAGGCGTTCCACAGCATGCACGCACATTACTACGAGTACGAGTGGACCTGGGCCTACGACAAGTATGCCGATTTCTTCGGCTACCCGCTGGAAACAATTACTGCAGAGCAAGTTGCCAACATCGTGCGCCGCTGGCAGGACGCCGTCATCGGCCTTGACAAGGAACTTTACGAAGATGCCAGGAAGGAATTCAACCTTGCGTCCATGACAAGTTTCGGTGCCGACGGCAGTCAGGAGGATAAAAAACACGATTTCTCCGAGGTGAGGGGCGATTTTGAGTCCAACGCCTTCGTAACTGCCGTGCTCGATCACATCAAGGTGAAGAAGGCTCTTGGCGACGAACTTCTGTCCCGTCTCTTGTAAATGTAGTATATTAATACTATCTTTGTAAGTAATAAGCTTAGACTGAGATAGTATGGAATTTTTGCGAAAGATATTTTCATACAAGGTGCTTCCTTCGTGGATAATCCTGTTATCGGATATCTTGCTGGTCATTATTTCCGTTCTTATTGCTTTCATGCTGCGCTATTCGCTGGCCGATATGGGAGGAATGTCAACGGAGATTTTGTGCACCATCGCCCTTGTGCTTGGCGTTAACCTGCTTTTTTTCCGCGCGTTCCGCACTTATTCCAACGTCCTTCGTCTGTCCTCATTCAAGGATGTCATGAATATATGGGCATCGCTTGTGTGTTCTTTTCTGGTATCGGCCATTATTGCCATTGTATGCAAGTACGGCTTCAATCTTTACGTGTTCAACGTTAGCGTTATTTGCATTGCATACGTGATAATGTTCCTGCTCATGGCAACGGAGCGCATGACCATCAAGATGCTCTTCGATACTTTTAACGAGGACCCGGTGCGTGCTATGAACACATACGTGTACGGCACCAAACTTAGCGGTGTGAACATTGCCAAGGCCATCCGCATGTCCAGCTCCAATAAATTCCACTTGAAAGGATTTATTTCCGATGACCCCGAGATGGAGGGAAAGGTTGTGATGGGCGTGAACGTGTACATGAACGACGAGGACCTCATGGAGCATATCCATAGGGACAAGGTATCGACCATTATTGTGTCGCCCCGTAAGTCGGAACAGATTCAGGACGGAGACCTGGTGGACCGCCTCCTAAGGGAAGGGATTAGCATTTATCTTGCACCCAAGGTGACGGACGACTGGCAGGGTTACCAGAAAGTGGATCAGATTCGTCAGATCCAGATTGAAGACCTTCTGGGCAGGCCGCCGATTAATATCAACATGCAGAAGATTGCCTCCCATCTGGAGGGCAAGCGCGTGCTTATCACCGGCGCCGCCGGCTCTATCGGCAGCGAAATTATGCGTCAGGTGGCCATGTTCAACCCCTATCAGTTAATCCTGGTAGATCAGGCCGAAACTCCTCTGCACGATATCCGTCTGGAACTCAAGGCCCGCTGGTCAAACCTGGAAGCCCCCACTATCGTTGCCGATGTTTCCAATGCCAAGCGCATGCAGGAAATTTTCGAAGAATATCGGCCGGAATATGTATTCCATGCGGCGGCATACAAGCATGTGCCCATGATGGAAGACAATGTGTCGGAGGCCATCCAGAACAACGTACTGGGCACCAAGGTGGTTGCCGATCTTTCGGTAAAATACGGCGTACAGCGCTTTGTGATGATATCCACGGACAAGGCGGTGAACCCGTCCAACGTTATGGGATGCTCCAAGAGAATCTGCGAAATTTACGTTCAGGCACTTGCACGCAAGATCCAGAAGGACGGCAGCGCTCCTACGCAGTTTATCACCACCCGTTTTGGCAACGTGCTTGGTTCCAACGGTTCTGTTATACCGCTGTTCCGTCAGCAGATTGAGCGCGGCGGTCCCGTTACCGTTACCCATCCGGATATCATCCGTTACTTCATGACCATACCGGAGGCCTGCCAGCTGGTGCTGGAAGCAGGTTCCATGGGTAAGGGCGGCGAAATCTTCATCTTCGACATGGGCCAGCCCGTGAAGATCCTGGACCTTGCCAACAAGATGATACGCCTTAGCGGCCGCACGGATGTGAAAGTGGAGTTCACGGGCCTTCGTCACGGAGAAAAACTGTACGAAGAACTCCTTGCCACCAAGGAGAACACAAAGCCCACCAGTCACGACAAGATAATGATAGCCAACGTCCGTGAATACGACTTCGACGACGTGTCGGACGACATCGATACCCTTATCCGGGACAGTTATAAGTTTGACCCCATGCACATAGTCGGTCTCATGAAAGAGATGGTGCCGGAGTTCAAGAGCCTCAATTCCCCGTACTCAATTCTTGATGGGGGGGGCAAAAGTAAGAAGTGATTAGAACGTTGTCCTGTGATTATAGGCCTTCAGAGCAGCTCTTAACAGCATAAGGGATCTCTGGAGGTCTTCCTTTTTAAGTACATAGGCCATACGTACCTGGTTGCGGCCTAGGTCCGGATTGCGGTAGAATCCGGCGGCGGGGGCCATCATGATGGTTTCGCCGTCCAGGCGGAAGTCCGTGAGGCACCAGCGGCAGAAATCCTCGGCATCGGCCACAGGAAGGCTTACGACGGTGTAGAAGGCGCCGTTTGGCGTGGGGGAGAATACTCCGGGGATGCTGTTCAGACCTTTAATGAAAAAGTCCCTGCGTTTTTTATACTCCTCGAAGCATTCTTTGGCATATTCTTCCGTGCCTTCAATGGACGCATCGGCCACAATCTGGCCAAGAAGCGGCGGACTCAGGCGGGCCTGGCAGTATTTCATCACAGTGTCGTAAACCATGCGGTTTTTAGTTACCAGCATGCCGATACGGATACCGCATTCGGAGTAGCGCTTGCTCACTGAATCCACCAGAATGACGTTCTGGGGGAGTCCGAGGGTCATTGCGCTTACGAAAGGCTCTCCGTTGTAAACGAATTCGCGGTATACTTCATCGGCTATAAGGTACAGGTCGTATTTCTGTACAATTTCCTTGATTCTCTGCAGTTCCTCGGCCGAATAAACATAGCCCGTGGGGTTGGTGGGATTACAAAGGAGAAGTGCTTTGGTGTGAGGGGTTATGGCTTCCTCGAAGGCTTCCATCGGTGGAAGTGCAAAGCCGTCTTCGATGTTGGAGGTTACCGTTACCACCTTTATGCCGGCCGTTACTGCGAACGAAATGTAGTTGGCATAGCCGGGCTCCACCATAATCATCTCGTCGCCGGGGTTCATGCATGCCATGAAGGCAAAAAGTATGGCCTCGGAGCCGCCGCTTGTGATTATGATATTCTCGGCCGATATGTCGTTGATGCCGAATTTCGCGTAGTACCCTACAAGTTTTTCGCGCAGGGAGGCATAGCCCTCCGAAGGGCTGTATTCCAATGTCTTACGGTCGATATTCTTCAGCGCGTCCAGGCCTTTCTGCGGGGTTGGCAGGTCCGGCTGGCCGATATTCAGGTGGTAAACCTTTACGCCATGGCTTTTGGCTTCGCGGGCGTATGGAACAAGCTTGCGGATAGGGGATGACGGCATCTCAAGGCCGCGGTGAGATATCTGGGGCATGGTTTACAGTATTCCTAACATTCTACTTCTTACAAGCAGGGCAGCGCCTGTAGCGGCGGCTTTCTTCTTGAGCTGCGTTAATTTGATATGGGTATCCTGGTTGGCGATGTTGAGCACATGACGCTTGATGGCGGTGCGTATGGGGAGCATAAGATAGTCGCCGGCAGCGACGGCCATCTTTCCGCCGATAACTACGAGTTCCGGGTTGAAGATGTTGATCAGTCCGGCCAGGCCCTTGCCAAGGTTGGTGCCTATCTTCTCCACTGTCTCGATTGCCAGAATATCTTCGTTCTTGATGGCGGTGAAAATGTCGTTCAGGTTCACTTTGCCTTCGGTCTTGAATATCCGTGCCAGGGAAGAGGCCCTGCCAGTCTGCAGCTCTTTGGTGATTAAGCGCACCATGGCACTGCCGGAGGCGCCGGTTTCCAGACAGCCTATTTTTCCGCATCGGCACATAAGGCCGTTGTCCAGAAGCGGGACGTGGCCGAACTCTCCGCTGTAGCCGGAAACTCCGTAGTACAGTTTTCCGTTCAGGATCATGCCCATGCCAAGACCCCAGCTCACGTTTACGAAGAGCATGTTCTTTTCCTTGAGGCCGCCGCCCAGATACTCGCCGTAAGTCATTGCACGTGAGTCGTTTTCAAGGACCACGTGAATGTTAAGGTCTTCCTCAAGTATCTGGCTTATGGGGCGTTTTGTGTCGAACGAATAACTGTTGCTGTAACCTGTTACCGGGTTCACTCGGCCAGGAATGCTTATTCCAAGGCCCATGATCTTGTTCCAGTCCAGGCCCTGCTTGTCAAGGTATTCCCTTATGTTGCTTGCAACGTGGTGTACGGCCTCTTCGTTGGCCTCCATCTTGAACGGAATATCATCCTGGAAAGAGATAAGACCGCCTTTGAAATCCGTAATGGCTATGCTGGCGTGGGTGTTCCTGATATCTACGCCGATGAAGTAGCCGGCTTCCGGATTAAGGCCGTAGATGGAGGGCCTGCGGCCGCCCGATGTGCCCGATTTGCCCAGATCTATCATGAAACCTTCGTCCATAAGTTCGCCAATTAGCTTGGTGGCTGTGGGCACTGAAGCGCCAATGGCCTCGCTTATGGATGCAATGCTGTGCTCACCGTGCTCTATGCACAGAAACAGGATATTCTTTTTGAGCAGGGAGTTTTTATTGTCTTTCTTTTCAAGGAAGGTTTCTCTCATGATTCTTTTTCTTTTATCTTGGCAAAATTACAAAATTTTTATTTGTATTCCAAGGGTTTTTCAAGTTTTTTATAATATCGGCCTGCGCGCGATATTCGAAGAATTTGCTATCTTTGCATCTATGTTTGTGAAAGTGAGAAACTGGTTGCAGGAATTCCGCCTTTCTTTGCGGGCTAAGGTGACGCTGGCTCTCAGCGCCATCGCCGTTGTCCTGCTTATGTCAAGCATCATTTCCGTACTTGAATACAGGCGCATGTCCAATTATGTGTCGGACATGATTGCCGATGACATTCGCAACATCCACCTTACCCAAAGGCTTGTAGATGCGGTAGATACGTATAATCTGCAAATTCTGGCGGTGATTGGCGACGACAAACTGTCCACCCTGCCGGACTTTGACAGGATGGCTTTCCTGGAGCACTGCGATTCCCTGCAGGAATCCTTTGGCGCCGGCCGCACCATACCTTTGGCCGATTCAGTGATTTATGCATATTCGGCCTATATGCTGGCTTCGCTGGAACTGGAGGATGTGCTGGAGTCCAGTTTCATCAATACGCGGGACTGGTATTTCGAGCGTTTGCAGCCTTTATTTGGCCGAATGAGGGGTTATCTTGATCGGCTTGGCATAGCCATGTACCAGGAACTGGAGCAGAATTCCAAGGAATTCGACAGCGGCTTTTTCCGCAGCATCATTCCCAGCGCCGTGGCCATTGCAGTGGGCATTTTGCTGGTGTTCCTGCTGCTGTTCTATATTCTGGCGTATTACGTGAAGCCCATTTACGGCATGCGCAAGGCTCTTGGAGATTATCTTTCCTTCCGGCGTCAGTACACGTTTACTTTTGACGGGAACGACCAGCTGGCCGATGTGAATAACTCGGTTCTGGAACTCACGGAAGAGAATCGTCAGCTGCGCCGCAGGATGCATGATTTAAAGGATAAGAAATCTTCTTCCGAAGAATGAACCTTAAAGTAATATCGAGGAATGTGGGCATGGCGCTCCTGGTGAGTGCCCTGTTCATGCTTATCTCGGTATTCATTTCTCTGGCCGAGGGAGGAGATTCGGCCCTTGCACCGCTGCTGATCAGTTTCATAATTACCTTCATTACGGGTATTTTTCCGTTCATATTCGTTAAGAAGACGGCGCAGATTTCCCTTAAGGACGGCTACATGATTATCTTTTTGTCGTGGCTGCTGTCGTTTGTGTTTGGCGCTTTGCCGTATGCACTTTGGGGAGGGCCGTTCACGCTTATAAATGCCTGGTTTGAAAGCGTTTCCGGTTTTACAACCACTGGTGCTACAATTTTGGAGAATGTAGAGGCGTTGCCGCGGAGCCTTGTTTTCTGGCGCGCTTCCACGCATTTTATCGGCGGTTTGGGAGTTGTGGTGTTTTTGCTGCTGATTATCCCGAACTCTTCGCCGGTG
>JAGCWB010000203.1 GCA_017962065.1 Bacteroidales bacterium | reverse complement strand
TAATCGGCCGCCTGTTTCTCTGACAGATCCTTGATAAGCTTGCCGTCCAGCGTGTAGGTGCCGGTGTCGTAATTGTCCAGGATACCTAATATATTAAGGAGTGTTGACTTGCCTGAACCGGATGCACCCATGATGGAAACAAACTCTCCCTGCTCTATGGAAAGGTTAATCCCCTTCAAAACATGCAGCGGCTGCGCTCCAAAGTAGGTTTTGTTTATGTCTTTAAGCTCAATTAGGGCCATTTTGTTACTGTATTAGTACGCTATTACACCGCAAATATATGGCGGATATTTTTATCCTCCAAATATTTTTTAAATTTTTTGCAAAATTCACGCCGCGATGATGTAATTGCCAGCGTGTCTCAGTATTTTGTGGCGTAATTGGTAACTAGTTGGTTATCAGGTATTTATTGAAAGTCGCCGGCGTACTTGGTCGCCGGCGACTTTCAATAAATAATTGATTTACAATAGATTGACAAATACGCTGCCAAACTCTTGCAGCAACGCGCTATTCAAATGTAGCAGCAATGGCGTGCTCCAGGTCCAGGAGCACCACCCTGGCGCCGCATCCGGCAAAAAACTTTACTATGGTCTCCCCGAGCACACCGCAGGCCCCGGTCATTACAACCACGCGGCCATTGATATCAAACAAATTATTCATTATTTCGGGCTTTAAGATCCATGTACCAGTCCCTGAGGACATACCAGGCCTGTTTCCTGTGGCCGTCTTCAGAGAGGACGCCCTTGCGGTTGTAGTCGTCCTGGATGCCGTTAAGGGCGCGGCGGGGGCTGCGGAAATCCTTCAGTATCCATGGCGAGGTCCCGGCAAATCCAGGCATCCTCTCCACCATCATCCGGATATTGCGCTCATAGCAGTCTGCCATGTATTCCTCCGTAAAACGCTCCGTTTTGGGGCCGTGATTGCCGTAAAGGGCACCTGCGCCGAACTCGGAGATGAACACCGGTTTCAGGACCGGGAACTCCCAGTAAGTGTTATCACACTGTTCCGACTTGCTGCCATACCAGCCTGTATATTGGTTAAAGGAGATAAGATCCGTATATTCCAGAAGAGGATCGTCCACCGTATAGTGGTTCTTTGAGACAGCAACCTTTTCCATGGCGGCACTTACAAGGCGGGTGGAGTCCATTTCCCTTGCGCGGGAAATGAGGCCGGCAAGGAAACGCGTCCTCTCTGGCGAGATGGGGGTTTCATTGGCAACCGACCAGATTATAATGTTAGCCCGGTTGATATCGCGGGTTACCATCTCTTCCAGCTGCTGGCGGGCGTTTGCATAGGTGTCGGGGTTATTCCAGGAGATAGTCCAGTACACCGGGATTTCCGACCACACAAGCAGGCCCATCTCCTCTGCCTGCCGGACAATATCCTCGTTATGGGGATAGTGTGCCAGGCGGACAAAGTTGCAGCCAAGCTCCTTGGCGTAGTCCAGAAGTTCCCTGTTCTGGGAGGCCGATGTTATCCTGCCCACAGGCGTAGTCGATTCCTCGTGCACTGAAATGCCGCGCAGGAAAATCTCCTTTCCGTTGAGGAGAATCTTGTCCCCGGCCGTTTCGATGATGCGGAAACCAACCTTATCGCGGGTTTTGTCCTGGGCCGATGAAATCTCCACATCGTAGAGTTTAGGAGAATCCGGGCTCCAGAGCTGAGGGGCGGCAACAGACTCGAACACGGCGTGACCGTTATCATCGGCAACGGCCTTGACGGACAACTTCAGTTCCGGGACGGATATGCTTACCTCCTGCCCTGCCGCTGCGGAGCCGTCCAGGTTCACGTAACCGTAGATGCGGTGTTTGGCGGGTTTATTCTTCCTGACCTTGCCCACAACAGCCTTATCCATGAGAACGGCGTAGTCACGGATGAAAGTGCCGGGCACTTCCACAAGCTTTACGCTGCGGGTGATGCCGCCATAGTTCCACCAGTCGCAGTTGTTGGTAGGGATGCCGTCCTTGTCGCGGGTGTTGTCAACCAGCACCACCAGGGAGTTGTCCTTCTCCTTGAGCCGGCCGGTCACCTCAACGTTGAACGGAGTGAAACCGCCCTCGTGACGGGCTATCTTATTTCCGTTCAGGCCTACTATGGCAGTATGATTAACGGCGCCGAAATACAGGAAATAGCGCTTTTCGGGGCTTGGGGCAGCATCGAACTTTGTCCTGTACCACACCTTTCCTTCATAATAATAGAGCTTTTCGTACTGGGTGTTCCAGTCCCCGGGGACACGCATCTCCCCTCCGCGGTCAAAGCTGTATTCGATAAGCTTTGTGCGGTCGTCGTCAAAACTCTTGTCGGCAAAGAAAGAGTCCTTGTCCGGCTGGGGCATCAGACGATAGTTATAATAGCCGATGCCATACTGGTCCACCAGATACTTCCACTGGCCGTCCAGGGATACTGAGGAACGGTCCGCTATATTGATTATCATGGGAGCAGGGGCGTCTTCCCCGGCCATGGCATGAATGCCAAAAAGCAGTCCTGCCACCAGCCCCAGAATCAGTTTCTTACTTTCCATCGAAATACTTAATTATTCTGTATGTCCTGTCGTTCAATTGTTTCATACTCTCCAGAAGCTCCGGATAGGGATCAAAGTTCCATTTGACCATTCCTTTGTTGGAGTCCCGGTTGGAATAGTCGGTGGTCTGGTCTTCGGGGTCGTTGTCCATATACTTGAACCAGTTCCAACCCACGCAGCACTTGCTTTCCAGCAGTTGCAGGCAGAAGTTCTGGTAAAACCATCCCCTTTCCGTCTGGGTGTGGACATTCCATCCCGCACCAGTGGTATTGGGAAGGTCCGAATCTTCTCCCTTGGTATAAAACTCCGTCACGATGAAAGGCTTTCCGGACCATTTTTCAAAGTTGGTGATTTCTTCCATATCCGGAGTCCACCGCTGGTAATGATTCACGGAGATAATGTCCATATATCGTCCGGCAACCTCAAACATGGCCTTATTGTGGAGTTCTTCCTTCCACTGATTGAACCTGCACCCCAGATAAAGGTGGTTGGGGTCATGCTTCCGGAGCACAGCGGTGACCTTGGACAGATACGTATCCAGATAGAAGGCGCTGAATGCATCCCTGTCTTCCTGAGTGATGTCCTCCGGACGGGCATCCTTACCCTTCCGCTGGTCGAACCACTTCCGGACTGCAAGATAGGCGGGTTCGTCATGGGCCAG
>JAGCWB010000020.1 GCA_017962065.1 Bacteroidales bacterium | reverse complement strand
CGATGGCCTTGTCCGGCAGGAAGCGGCTGGTAATGTAGCGGTGGCTCAGGTTCACGGCGGATATGAGGGCGTCGTCCTCGATGCGCACCTTGTGGTGATTCTCGTAACGCTCCTTCAGGCCGCGCAGGATTGCAATGCTCTCGGCCGGCGACGGTTCGTCCACCATCACCATCTGGAATCGGCGCTCCAGGGCCTTATCGGCCTCAAAGTATTTCTGATACTCGTCCAGCGTTGTGCTGCCGATGGTACGCAGCTCTCCTCGCGCAAGCGCGGGCTTGAGTATATTGGAAGCGTCCATGGCGCCGGAGCTTCGGCCTGCACCTACCAGTGTGTGGATTTCGTCGATGAAAAGGATAATCTCACCGGCACTGTCCACAACCTCCTTCACTACTCCCTTGAGGCGTTCCTCAAATTCGCCCTGATACTTTGCACCTGCGATAAGTGCACCCATATCAAGCGAGTACACCTTTTTGCTCTTAAGGTTTTCCGGCACCTGGCCGTTCACTATATTTTGGGCGATGCCTTCCGAAATGGCGGTTTTGCCAACGCCGGGTTCACCCACAAGTATGGGGTTGTTCTTCGTACGCCTGCTCAGGATCTGGAGCACGCGGCGAATCTCGTCGTCCCTGCCGATCACAGGGTCCAGCTTGCCTTGCGCAGCCCTCTCGTTGAGGTTGATGGCAAAGCGATCCAGAAAACTCTGATTATTATTGTTATTCTGCATATTCATATTCAGTCCTCCTATTTTGTGTTTTGTGTTCGCCCCGCTATTATCAACCTCCGTTCCTTTGGCTTTTTTATGACAAAATGGCAGAATATAAGCTGTTTTTGCAGTGTAGTCCGGCAAAATAGCTGGCGGTTAAGTGGTTGATACAGAGTGCATTAACATATAGTCCTCGTTCAAAAATCGAACGAGGACTATAATGTAAATAGCTGAATGTTAGGCACTTAGCTGCCAGCCGGCACTGTCGCCGAATCAGCCGGCACCAGCGCAGAAGCTAACTACACTTCTGTAGCTGTAGCGAACTCCTGAAGGAAGCGCATATCGTTCTCGAAGTAGTGACGCAGGTCGTTAACCTGCCACTTTAACATTGCTATGCGCTCCACGCCCATGCCAAAGGCAAAGCCGGAGTACTGGGCAGGATCAATTCCGGAAGCCTTAAGAACATTGGGATCTACCATGCCGCAGCCCATGATTTCCAGCCAGCCGGTGCCTTTGCAGATGTTGCAGCCTTTGCCGTGGCAGATGTTGCAGCTTACGTCAACCTCTGCGGACGGTTCCGTGAACGGGAAGTATGAAGGACGCATGCGGATCTCCGTTTCAGGGCCGAACATCTCACGCGCAAACAGAAGGATAGCCTGCTTCAAATCGGCAAACGTAACGTCCTTATCTATATACAGGCCCTCCACCTGATGGAAGATGCAGTGGGCGCGGGCCGATATGGCTTCATTGCGGAAAACGCGGCCGGGGCACACCACACGGATGGGCAACGGCTGCTTTTCCATTGTACGCACCTGTACAGAAGAGGTATGGGTCCTGAGAAGAAGCGGATTCAGGTGGCCGGAACTCACGAAGAAGGTGTCCTGCATCTCGCGGGCCGGATGGTTGGGCGGGAAGTTCAGGGCCTCGAACACGTGGTAGTCGTCCTCAATCTCCGGGCCTTCGGCTACGTCGTAGCCAAATTTGCGGAAGATATCCACAATCTGCTGGCGTACAATTGAAACGGGATGGCGGGAGCCAAGGGGCATGGAATCGCCGGGCATGGAAAGATCCTCCTTGGGACCATACTGCACGGCAGCCTGCTCCACGGCCGATTTCAATTCCTCAATCTTGGCGTTGGCAGCCTTTTTAAGTTCATTGAGCTTTTGGCCGTACTCGCGCTTTAGTTCCGGGGCAACCGTGCGGAACTGCTCCATGAGGGCGGTAACTTCGCCTTTTTTACCAAGGAAACGTATGCGGGCTTCTTCGGCCTCTTTTTCCGTAGTGGCCTTAAGTTCACCTAATTCCTTGAAAATCTGATCAATCGCTTCTTTCATATTTTATTTTTTCCTTTTGTTTCTTGCTTCATAAGCGCGTTTGCCGCTGGTTTTCCAGTACTTGTTCCACTGCTGCTCGGTGAAAAAGCGCTTGTAGCTGTCGTCTATTTTCTGTGCCCACTTGTCCTGTACGCTCAGGTACAGGTCCCTGTTCTCCACTTTGGCTTGTGACATGGATTCAAGCTCCTCGCTCATGGCTTTGTAGTCATGGGTGAGGGTGGAGTCCACGTAGAACTCCTGCCAGTACTCCAGTTCCAGCAGTGTACTCAGGCGCTGCACCTCCTTGTCCACAAAATCCATTAACTGTTTTTCCTTCTGTTCCGGCGTCAGAGGCCCCTGATTTTGGGCCCTGGCAACGAAAACCGACAAGGTTATGGCAGCCATTAAGTGCAACAAACGATAAATTTTCATATCTTTGTGTTCTGTTGTCAAGTGACAAAATTACGCAATAAATCGAAAAAGCCCAAAATACGATGAGAAAATCGATACTGAATTTGTTCTCGGCCGCGGCCTTGATGCTCCTGACGTCGGTTCAGGCAAGCCCCTGCACCAACGTTATCGTCACCCGTGGCGCCAGCCGCGACGGCTCGGTCCTGGTATCATACTCCTGCGACTCGCACTACATGTTCGGAGAGCTTTACTACCACCCTGCAAGAGACTGGAAAGCCGGTACCATGCTCCCCATCTACGACTGGGACACCAACCGATATCTTGGTGAAATAGAGCAGGTTCCGCATACCTACCAAACCGTGGGCAACATGAACGAGTTCCAGGTAATCATAACCGAAACCACCTGGGGCGGCCGCCCGGAACTGGAGGACAAAACCGGAGGAATCGACTACGGTTCCCTCATCTACATCGCCCTTCAGCGCTCCAAGACGGCCCGCGAAGCCATAGACGTAATGGTAAATCTTGCCAACGAATACGGCTATGCCTCGGAAGGCGAAACTTTTTCAATTGCCGATAAGAACGAAGCCTGGATAATGGAGGTCATCGGCAAGGGAACCGCCATGCGCAACGGCATCAATATGAACAAAGGCATAGTCTGGGTGGCCATCCGCATACCGGACGGCGCCATCTGCGCCCACGCCAACCAGGCCCGTATCGGCAAATTCCCCATGGACGACCCCGATAACTGCCTTTATGCACCGGACGTGATTTCCTTTGCCAGAAGAAAAGGCTATTTCGACGGCCTGGACAGCGAATTCAGCTTCAAAAAGGCCTACTGCCCCATCGACTTCGGCACCGTACGCGGATGCGACGCACGTGCATGGAGCGCCTTCAACATCCTCACGGACGGCTGGTTCTCGTTCTACGACGAAAACGGCAACGCAGTAACCCGCGACGCCTTCGCATACCTGGACTACGTAATGGGCCACAACCTTGAAGGCGACATCCCCCTGTACGTATATCCCCGCAGGAAAGCCGGCGTAAAAGAGGTGGCCGATGTAATGAGGGACCACTTTGAAGGCACGCCCATGGACATGACCCAGGACATCGGCGCCGGTGGAAACGCCCTGCCGTACCGCTGGAGGCCCATGGAATTCCAGAACTACGAGGGTAAAACCTTTGTTAACGAGCGCGCGATAGCCACCCAGCAAACCGGTTTCTGGATGGTGGGCCAGGCCCGCAACTACGTTCCAGACGTTGTTGGCGGTATACTCTGGTTCGGCACGGACGACGCCGCAACCTCCTATCTCACTCCCATCTACACCGCCACCACGGAAGTCCCCAACTGCTTCAAGGAAGGCAATGGAGACCTGCTGCACTACTCGCACGACTCATCCTTCTGGATTAACAACCGCGTGTCCAACGCCTGCTACAAAATGTACAACGTAATGGCCCCCTACGTGCGCGCCAAGGCCGATCTTTTCGAGATAGACCAGATGGAGCGCCGCACCCATTCCATCGACAGCATGGCAGTGGTGATGTACAACCAGGTGGCCATCAAGATGCAGAAAAAACTGTCGGCCAAGGGCGATGTGATGGTGCCCCGCGAGCCTTTTGCAAAGGTTATAAAATTTGTGACCGACTATACTGTAGAAACGGCCCAGAACCAGTTCTTTGCATGGCGGAACCTGGAGGTGGAACTTCTTATAAAATTCATGGACGGCAACGTGAAACCCCAGAATATCGACGGCAGTTTCAAGCATTCGGAATACTCGGAAGGACTCCCGGAAAGCATTGAATGGCCTGGCTATACAGAGCTTTGGAAAGAGACGGTGGCCCAGGAGCACGGAGACGTGATAAGGGTACCGGACGCACAATAGCAAACTAACTAAAAACACACTAATAACTATGACCTACCTGTTTTATCTGGTGCCTGTGGCAGCCATTATAGCGCTGCTGTTCGCATGGATCTTCTTCCGTCAGATGATGAAGGAGAGCGAGGGCACCGTAACGATGCAAGAAATCGCGCAGTATGTGCGCGAGGGAGCAATGGCATACCTTAAACAGCAGTATAAGGTTGTCGTAATCGTATTCATTATTCTGGCCATCCTGTTTGCAATACTGGCATACGGATTTGGCGTGCAGAACCCCTGGGTGCCGTTCGCGTTCCTCACCGGCGGTTTCTTCAGCGGCCTTGCCGGCTTCGTTGGCATGAAAACCGCAACCTACGCCAGTGCACGTACGGCCAACGCCACAATGCGCAGCCTTAACTCCGGCCTCAAGATCGCATTCCGCAGCGGCGCCGTCATGGGCCTCACCGTAGTTGGCCTTGGCCTTCTGGACATTGCCATCTGGTGGTCCGTGCTCAAGATTTTCTACGATCCGTCCGATGCCCAGAATCTGGTAATCATCACCACCACAATGCTCACCTTCGGCATGGGTGCCAGCACGCAGGCTCTCTTCGCCCGAGTAGGCGGCGGTATCTATACCAAAGCGGCCGATGTGGGTGCCGATATCGTAGGTAAAGTGGAGCAGGACATCCCGGAAGACGACCCCCGCAACCCCGCCACCATCGCCGATAACGTTGGTGACAACGTAGGCGACGTAGCCGGCATGGGCGCCGACCTTTACGAGAGCTACTGCGGCTCAATCCTCGCCACCATGGCCCTCGGTGCATCGGCCTTCTTTGCCGATGGAACTGCGGTGCAGATTCGCGCCATCCTGGCTCCCATGATGATCGCCGCCATCGGCGTAATCCTTTCCATCATAGGTATTTACGTAGTACGTACAAAGGAAGGTGCAAGCCTTCAGGACCTGCTTGGTTCGCTCAGCCGCGGCACCAACCTGGCTGCCGGCCTCATAGCAGTTTTGGCCTTCGGCGTGTTCTACCTGCTGGGCTTCCCCAACTGGTGGCAGCTGGCCCTCAGCGTTCTCAGCGGCCTTCTTGCCGGCGTAATCATCGGCAAAGTCACCGAGTACTACACCTCCCATTCGTATAAACCCACCCAGAAACTGGCCGAGGCTGCAGAAACAGGATCGGCTACCGTGGTTATCAACGGCGTTGGCCTTGGCATGCGTTCCACCGCCATTCCCGTTATCACCATCTGCGTTGCAATCCTTCTGTCCTACGGCTTTGCTTCGGGCTTCGTATTCAAGGCAAGCACCCTGAGCATGGGCCTGTACGGCATTTCAATCGCCGCCGTTGGCATGCTTTCAACCCTGGGCATCACTCTTGCTACCGACGCTTACGGCCCCATTGCCGATAATGCAGGCGGCAACGCCCAGATGAGCGAACTGGATCCTTCGGTGCGCGAAAAGACCGATATTCTGGATGCCCTTGGAAACACCACTGCCGCTACCGGCAAGGGCTTCGCCATAGGATCGGCCGCCCTTACCGCCCTGGCCCTGCTGGCGTCCTACATAGAGGAAATCAAGATCGGCTTCAGCCACATGGCCGCTAAGGGCGGAGAAATGGCCGCCGAATTTGCCCGCCTGTCGCATGCCAGCATCACCGACATCATCGAGCATTACGACATCACCCTCATGAACCCTCGCGTTCTGGTGGGCGTTTTCATCGGCTCAATGATGGCATTTCTGTTCTGCGGTCTTACCATGCAGGCAGTTGGCCGTGCAGCCTCCAAGATGGTTGTTGAGGTTCGCCGCCAGTTCCGTGAGATTGCGGGCATCCTGGAAGGGAAGCAGCGCCCGGACTACACCTCCTGCGTGCGCATTTCCACAAAGGCAGCACAGCGCGAGATGATTTTCCCGTCCCTGCTGGCCATCATCGTTCCCATGCTTGTGGGTATCATCCTGGGGCCTGCCGGCGTTGTGGGTCTGCTTACCGGCGGCCTTGGCGCAGGCTTCGTCCTGGCCATTTTCCTTGCCAATTCCGGCGGCGCCTGGGACAATGCCAAGAAGTACGTTGAGGAAGGTCACCATGGCGGCAAGAACTCTCCCGCACATAAAGCCACTATCGTCGGCGACACCGTGGGCGACCCGTTCAAAGACACCTCAGGTCCTTCGCTTAACATCCTTATCAAACTGATGAGCATGGTCTCCATCGTGATGGCCGGCCTCACGGTTATGATCCATTAGGCCCATGCGCCTTCTCTTTATGACAGATTTCACGGAGCAGTTTCCTTACAGACTGCTCCGTGGGATTTTGCGTTATGCCCATGAGACGGGGGAGCGGTGGGAAGTGTGCCGCATGCCCTCTTCTTATAAGCGCGAGACCAATCTGGAACACGTCATTGATTTTGCCGTAGAAAATCAAATGGACGTGGTTATAGGGCAGTTCGACCCTGGCGACAATCTGGAACTATTCCGCAAAGCCGGCATAATAGTGATGGCGCAGGACTATATCAAACACTTCGACGGTTATCCGAACATAACGGCCGATTACCACCGCACCGGCGCCATGGCGGCGGAACGCTTTGTGGCGCTGGGATTCCGTGAATTTGCCTTTTTCGGCAATAAAGGCATGTGCTGGAGCGACGGGCGCCGCGACGGCTTTCGCCAGTATCTGGAAGATGCCGGCTATGGGGAACATGTTCACATATACAACCGCCAGCGTGTCTCCAACCTCTGGTACTACAGGATGGACCTTCTGCGAGAGTGGATAAAAGAACTTCCTAAACCGGTTGGAATAATGGCCTGCGACGACAACCAGGCCATAATTCTGGTTCAATCCTGCAAGGCTCTTGGTTTTAAAATACCATACGATGTTGCCATAATCGGCGTGGATAACGACGAGATTATCTGCCGTATGGCCAACCCTCCCATTTCGTCCATAGATGTGGACATAGAGCGCGGCGGTTACGAGGCGGCGGCAATGGCAATGCAGATGATGCAATACCCCACATATGAAGGAAACGACATAGTGCTGCAGCCGCTTCATATAGTAACACGCGAGTCGTCCAACAGCATTATCACCAAGGATCAGCAGGTGCACCAGGCCCTCACATTCATCCACTCCAATCTGGAGCACAAGATAACGGTGGCCGATGTTCTTGAGCACGTTCCAATGTCGCGCCGCCTGCTGGAACAGCGCTTCCTGAAAGCCACCGGAAAGACGGTTTATCAGTATATTTCCGAGCAGCGAATTGACCTGTTCGCCCGCTGGCTTCTGGACACCGACGAGCCCGTTGCCAACCTTGCCGCCCGAATGGACGAGTCCGACCCCAAAACAATTTGCCGACGCTTCAAAGAACTCAAAGGATGCACTCCTACGGCCTTTAGAAAGCAAAATTTGCGCGATTTGAGAGAATAATTGCGCAAATTGTCTTTTTTGTACCTCCGTTGCCGAATACCTTTGTATTAGCTAAGCTAATAACCTATGACACTCGGTATCGACATCGGAGGAACAACTATTAACTTTGGGCTTGTAGAAGGCTCAAAGGTTGTCAAGAAAGTACAAATCCCATCCTTCCCTTCAAAGGCAACTCTGGACGACACTCTCCTTTATCTGGGAGACCGGGCGGAGCTTTTGCTCATACCCTCGGTAGAGAAAATCGGAATAGGCGTTCCGTCAATTACGGACCCTGTCAGGGGCATTGTTTACAATGCTGTCAACATTCCCTCCTGGGATGTGGTTCCCCTCAAGGACACAATGGAAGAGCGCTTCGGCATCCCGGTAATGGTGAACAACGACGCCAACTGCTATGCCCTTGGCGCTGCCAAAATCCTGGAAAAGAATTATCCCACCCTTGTTTGCGTAACCCTTGGCACCGGTACCGGAGTAGGCATAGTGCTGGACGGAAAAGTGTACAGCGGTACCCATTGCGGAGCGGGCGAAATCGCATCCATTCCCTACAACGGCAAGGACTACGAGTCCTTCTGCTCAAAGAAATTCTTCACCGCAGCCGGAACGGATCCCAAGTCAATGTGCAAGGCGGCAGAAAATGGAGACGTTAGGGCGCTGGATCTTTTCAACGAGTTCGGCTGCCATCTTGGCGAATTCCTGTCGGTGGTAATGTACGCTTATGATGCCGATTGCATAGTCATCGGCGGCGGAATCGCCAGGTCGTTCCACCTGTTCAAGGATGCCATGTGGGACACCCTCAGCGCCCGCTACCCTTACGAAAAAGCACTTGAAGATCTTGTTATAACACCAATTGCCGAGGAAGACACGGCACTTATAGGAGCAGCATCGTTATGAGAAACTTACTTATTGCAATGTCCATTTTGGCCTTGGCGTTCAGTGCACCTGCAGGCGCTGAGGAACTTAAAGACTGGACCCTCCAGCGTGCCGACGGCGGCAAAAAGTACAACGTCACCGTTCCGTCAACGGTTGCCGGCGCCCTTAACCAGGCCGGCGTTTTTGGCAAGGACGTATTGAACGAAGACAACTACAAAGGCATAGACAAAACGCAGTTCGACGTTCCGTGGGTTTACACCACCCGCTTCGCAACTCAAAAAGGACAGTGCTACGTCCTTCGCTTCGAAGGCCTGAATTTCTATGCCGATATTGAACTCAACGGCAAAAAGCTGGCATCGGCCGATACCACAGCCGGTACCTTCTGCATACGGGAATTCGACGTAACCAAGCTGGTCAAGGGCAAGAATACCCTTAAGGTGACCCTCCGCCGTCCTCAAAGCGGAGATCTCAACCACGGTTATGTGGACTGGAACCCCCGTCCGGTGGACGAGAGCATGGGCATTATCCGTCCCGTGGTCCTCATAGCCACCCCGGACGTGCAGGTGCAGGACGTATTCGTCAAGCCAATTGTGAACACTCTGGATTTGAGTAGTGCGAAAATACTGGTTAATTGTTGCATTGTGAACCGTTCCTCGCGTGCCGTGGATGGCGCTCTCCGCGGCACGTGGGACAACGGCGTATGGGAAGTTCCCGTATCGCTGGCCCCGGGAGAAACCAGGGAAGTAAAGGTGGAAAAGACGGTGGAGAATCCCCGCCTGTGGTGGCCCAGGGAAATGGGAAGCCCGGAGCTTTATCACATGAACGTTGCTTTCGCCAAAGGTGAAAAGGTTTCGCACAGCAAGGACGTCACCTTCGGCATAAGGGACATACAAGGCTATATCAACCAGTATGGCTACCGCCAGTTCGCGATCAATGGCCGCAAGCTCCTCATCAAGGGTGCAGGCTGGACCGACGACATCTTCATGCAGGACACCCCGGAAAGCATCCGCGCCCAGCTGGAGATGGTGGCCGATATGGGCCTCAACCTGGTCCGCTTCGAAGACATCTGGGGCAAGGACGACACGGTGTACGACCTTTGCGACCAAATGGGCCTTTTGGCTCTGGTGGGCTGGAGCTGCCAGTGGGAATGGGAAGATTACTGCGGCCTCAAGGAAACCAAAGGCTACGGCTGCATCAATGATCCCCGCTCGGAAGCATTTGCCGTAAGGTATTTCCACGACCAGCTCATCCGCCTCAGGAACCATCCGGCCATCATCGGCTGGCTCACCGGCAGTGACCGAATCCCCAACCCCCGCCTGGAAGAGCAGTATCTTGCCCTCTACAATAAGCTCGAATATCGGCCCTATGTATGCTCGGCACAAAGCCTTACTTCGCTTGCCGGCCCTTCGGGCACAAAGATGACAGGCCCTTACGAGTATGTTGGCCCGGATTACTGGTGGGTGGACAAGAAGGTTGGCGGTGCTTTTGGCTTCAACACGGAAACCAATCCCGGCATCAACCTCCCTCAGGTGGAATCCTTGAAGAAGATCGTTGGCGAGGACCAGCTTTGGCCCATGGGCGAAAACTGGAACTACCACTGCACGTCTTCATCGTCCCACATGAACAACATGGAATTCCAGAAGAATGCAATGGCCGCAACGTACGGAGAGGCAGGCAGCCTGGAGGACTATGTGCGCAAGGCCCACGCCCTGGAATACGATTCTGTGAAGGCAATGTACGAGGCTTTCCGCTGCAATGTGCCCCTGTCAACCGGCGTAGTCCACTGGATGCTCAACAGCGCCTGGCCGTCAATGTACTGGCAGCTTTACGACTGGTACGGCATTCCCACGTCGGGCTACTTTGGCACCAAGAAAGGCACGCAGCCCATCCAGCTGGTATTCAATTATGCCGATAATACCGTTTGGGTGGTGAACGACGTCGTCCCTCAGGCCAGGCTCACCGCAACTCTCAAGGTCTATGACGTGAATTCAAAACTTATCCGTGAGGAAAGCCGCGAAATCATGAGCATAGCCAGAGAGCCCGCAAGAGTGTTCGAGGCAGTTGCAGGTCCGGCCTTTGTGGCACTGGAACTTAAAGGCGACTTCGAGGCCGACAACTTCTACTGCATCCCCGCCAAGGGAGCCAAGTACAACTGGAAGAAGTCGGACTGGTGGGGAATCCCGGCATTCGAGTATGCAAATCTGGACTTTGTAAGCGCCCTTCCGGAAGCCAAGGTCCAGATGGAATTCACCTCTACGGAATACGGATACGACGTTAAGCTTACAAATCTCTCTGACGTCATCGCTTACCAGAATATCCTCAAAGCTAAAGACAGCACCGGAGACCTTATTCCCGGCGTTTTCTGGAGCGACAACTTCTTCACCCTTGTTCCCGGACAGAGCAAGGTGGTAACATGCAAACTTCCTAAAGGCTGTGAAACGGCCCAAATAGAACTTGCGGGTTGGAACGCAAAATAATTACTAACTATGAAACACTTCGTTTTGCTCTGCGCCTTTTTGGGCACCATTACCGTTCAGGTTCTTGCCCAAACCCCGGATTCCCTGGACCGTGACCGTTCCAAGTATGCCACCTATTCCTTCTCGAAGGACGACAAGTACACGGTGGAAACCCCTTACCAGACGGTCAAGGTATCCCAACCCCAGGGAACAAAGGTAAAGAATGTAATCTTCATGATCGGCGACGGCACGGGCCTTAGCCAGTGGAGCGTTGGCTGGGTTGCCAACGGAGGTGCACTGAACATTGACCAGATGCCGGTTGCAGGTTATTCCAACACAACCTGCACCGACCGTCTGGTTACGGATTCCTGCGCCGGCGGTACCGCCCTTGCCATCGGAGAGAAAACCAAATATGGCTATATCGGCATCAATGCCGACGCAGAGCCAGTGGAATCCAACCTTCAGTGGGGCAAGCGCGTGAAGGGCATGAAGACCGGCGTTACCGTAACCTGCCGCATTAACGACGCTACTCCGGCCGATTTCTGCATCCACGGCCCCAGCCGTAAGGACGAAGAAGGCCTGGCCGCACAGTACGTGGACGCTAACGTGGACTTTATCTCCGGCGGCGGCACCCATTTCTGGAACCAGCGCTCAGATGGCCGCAATCTCATAGAAGAGATGAAAGCCAAGGGCTACACCTATGTGGACAAGTTGGAAGATATTGCCGGTGCACAGGGCGACAAGTTCCTTGGCCTGTACGATGAATACGACCTTAAACCCGCCCTTGACCGCGGCCCCATCCTCATGGAAAGCACCATAAAGGCAATCCAGATGCTGGACAATCCCAACGGTTTCTTCCTAATGGTGGAAGGTTCCCAGATTGACGACTGGTGCCACCGCAACAAGGTGGGCTTCATGTGCGAGGAGCTCTTCGACTTTGATAAAGTGATTGGTGCCGTGCTCGAATGGGCCGAAAAAGACGGCCAGACCCTGGTGGTAGTTACGGCCGACCACAACACCGGCGGCCTCACCCTCCTCAAGGGAAGCATAGAGGAACGCACGGTAAAAGTGCACTTCTCAACAAAAGGCCACGACGGAATTGTTGTGCCGGTATTCGCATACGGACCCGGAGCCGAAGCATTCTCCGGAGTGCACGATAATTCCGAGATAGGACAGATAGTCAGAAAACTGATGCAATGATGCTCAAGCTGATAACACTCATACTGGCGCTTGTTCCACAGCTGCTTCCCGTGCCCGCAAAAATGCAGGTACGGGACGGCTCGTTCAAAGTGGACGGCGAAAAACGGATGCAATGGGTGTTGGATCCTGCCTGCGCCCTTCCTCCGGAGGGCTATACCCTAGATATAACACGCGGGCGCGTGAGAGCCCTTGCTTCCACCGAGACGGGCCTCTTCTACGCAAAGCAAACCTTGAAGCAACTGGAGCAGAACGGATTCTTACCATGCTGTACAATTACGGACTATCCCCGCTTTGCATGGCGTGGCTTCCACATCGATCCTTGCCGTCACTTCATGCCGGTAGAGGAAGTTAAGAAGCAGATAGACATCCTTGCATCTTACAAGATGAAT
This sequence comes from Bacteroidales bacterium, assembly GCA_017962065.1. Taxonomy (GTDB): domain Bacteria; phylum Bacteroidota; class Bacteroidia; order Bacteroidales; family UBA932; genus Cryptobacteroides. The sequence goes on along the minus strand of JAGCWB010000020.1, from coordinate 3,857 downwards.
GTGATGCACTGGCACCTTACCGACGACCAGGGCTGGCGCATAGAAATCAAGAGATACCCCCCCCTCCGGGACGTTGGCGGCACCCGCACCGAATTTGACGGTTCCGTACATCAGGGCTGCTACACCCAGGAAGAAATAAGGGATGTGGTGGCCTATGCCGCCGAGCGTCACGTCACCGTGGTTCCGGAAATCGAGATGCCCGGCCACGCCATTGCCGCCATCCGTGCATTCCCGGAACTCTCCTGCACGGGTGAAGCCATTAGCACCTTCTACACCTGGGGATCTCCCAACATTGTAATGTGCCCCGGCAAGGACCTCATGTTTGAGTTCCTGGATAACGTAATTGCGGAGGTTGTAGATCTCTTCCCCTCGGAATACATCCACATTGGCGGCGACGAGTGCAAGAAAGACAAATGGATCAAGTGCCCCCGCTGCCAGGAGCGCATAAAGGCTCTTGGCCTTGTGGCCGATGAAAACGGCACTGCCGAAGAAAAGCTCCAGAGCTACGCAGTGCGCCGTATGGAAAACATTCTTGCAAAATACGGAAAGAAACTCATCGGCTGGGACGAGATTCTGGAAGGCGGTCTTTCCCCCAACGCCACGGTCATGAGCTGGCGCGGTGAGGAAGGCGGCATTGCCGCAGCCCTTCAGGGTCACGACGTTATAATGACTCCTTCCAAGGAAGGCATGTACCTGGACCACGTTCAGGGAGATCCCAAGATAGAGCCCGTTTCAATCGGCAATTACACCACCATGGAGAAAGCATACAACTACGACCCTGTGCCGGAGGAACTTGTGAAGAACGGCATGGACAACTACGTGATCGGCCTCCAGTGCAATCTATGGAGCGAGTATATCTATTCCGACGACCATCGCAATTACATGCTGTTCCCCCGCGCTTTCGCAGTGGCCGAGACTGGCTGGAGCCTAAAGGAGAACAAGGACTGGGAAAGCTTCCGCGTAAGGGTGGACCGCGCCTGCCAGGACCTTGACAGCAGGGGAGTGAACTATCATATTCCGCTTCCGGAGCAGCCGGGCGGTTCCTGCGACAATATCGCATTCATCGACAAGGCCGTCCTTGAATTCACCACAACCCGTCCCATGGCTGCCATCGTCTATACAACCGACGATACCGAGCCCACGGTTGCATCGGCCGCTTATGAACGCCCGCTTGAATTCACGGAAAGCGCCACGCTCAAGATAGCGTCCGTAACGCCTTACGGCAAACTGAGTCCGGTACGTACCATCAATATTGCAAAGCAGCAGCCATGGCCTGCAGTGGCAAAAGCCAGCGAAGGCCTCAAGGCCTGGAGGGCCGACGGCCGCTTTGTATCGGCAGCCGATCTTGAGGGCGCCCGGTGGAATGAAATCAAGCTTGAAAAGCTAAGGGACATGACAACGCTGGAGCCGTTCGACCGCAATATGCCGGATACCCTGCGCTTCTATGCCGTCAAGGCCCAGGGCTCATTCAAAGTAAAGGAAACCGGCGTGTACCGCTTCTCTTCAGACTGCGACCAGGTTTGGATAGACGGCAAGCTCCTGATAGACAACGGCGCCGAGGTAAAACGCTTCTCACGCCACGACGCAGAGGCCGCCCTTGAGGCCGGCGCTCACGACGTGCAGGTAATATATATATATAATGTAGTAGGTGGCTGGAATTCCATTCGCAACAAGACCGATGTCCAGATGCGAAAAGAGGGTTCCGAGAAATGGCGTAAAATAGAAATCCTGTAAAGTATGACCAGAAAATCATTCATAGGCCTTTTTGTATTCCTGGCTCTCTGCTCATGGTCCTGTGGCAAGGACGGCTCGCAGGGGCTGGTGATTACTCCGCCCAACACCAAACCGAATTCCGGAACCACCAACAATGGTAACAACGGAAACAATAACGGGAATAATAACGGAGGTGACAACGGCTCTTCCGGCAACAACCAGTCCGGTACCGACGGCACCCATTGCACCGACATCGGCCAGACTCCCATTGTGCTGGCGTACTTCACCGAGTACAGCGACGCGGTTCCGGAGGCAAGCCTTCTCACGCACATCAACTATGCCCACGGCCGTTTCAAGAACCCCAGCACCGGCGACGGCGGCATTGTCATAACCGAATCGTCCAAGGCTCCCATCAGCAAGGTGGTGGCCCTCAAGAGCAAGAACCCCAAGCTTAAGGTCATGCTGATGATAGGCGGCTGGGGAGGTCATGCCGATGGTTTCTCAATGATGGCCCGAGACGCCGCAAAGCGCACGGAATTCTGCAAGAGCGTAAAGCAGCTGCTGGATTACCACAAGCTGGACGGCGTGGACATCGACTGGGAATATCCCACCCAGAGTGCCGATAATGAAACGGGCTGCGACCCTTCGGACACCAAGAACTTCAACCTGGTGCTCAAGGAACTGCGCGAAACACTGGGTACAAGCAAGATCATCTCCTTCGCCTCGTCTTCCAGCGCCAAGTACGTTGACTGGCCCACTGCAATGCAGTATCTGGACTACGTGAACGTGATGACTTACGACATGGGCGCCGCCCCCAACGGGCACAATTCCCCGCTTCACAAGAGCGCCCGCTTCAGCCAGCGAAGCTGGGACGAGAGCATATCGGCCCATGTTAACGGCGGCGTGCCCAAGAACCGTCAGGTTATGGGTGTCCCGTTCTATGGAAAATCAAAGAAGAACCCTACGGATGCCGAAAAGATATTTGAGTACTCCGTGAAATATTACGAGATTCCCGACATCCTGGAAAAAGGAATCTACAGGAGCAAGCCTCTTGCCCGCAAGGTGTCACGCTCCTGGGAGCCCACGTCCATGGTGCCTTTCCTTGTGGACGAGTCGGGAACCAATGTCCTTTCCTACGACGACCCCGAGTCGGTAGCTGCAAAGGGACAGTATGTGAAAACTAACGGTATGCTGGGCGCAATGTTCTGGGAGTATCGCTACGACTCATCCGACCATGCCCTGCTAAAATCCCTGGTAAAGGCCATTTACGGAAAAGAATCCGTTTTACAATAAATATCAACTAATTATAACTAAACTAACAAACTAACCAATGAAACAGAAAGTAGTCCAAATTGCAAGGCTGGCTGCTGTGCTGTGTCTCCTTTTGGGAATGTGGGGGCCCCAGGCCCTTGCCCAGAAGGGCATTACCGTACAAGGTAGGGTAGTGGACGCAGAAAGTTTGCCGGTAATCGGTGCTGGTGTCACCATCAAGGGGACCACCACCGGTGTGGCTGCCGATATGGACGGTAACTTCACCCTTACCGTACCCGGCGAGACTGCTGTGTTGGAGGTATCCGCCCTCGGTTATGTTACCGAGGAGGTTAAAGTTGGGAAGCAGCGCAACATTACCGTTATGCTCAGGGACGACACCCAGACCCTGGAAGCCACGGTGGTGGTTGCGTACGGCACCCAGACAAGGGCAACCGTTACGGGTGCTCTTACCTCCATCGACAACAAAGCCCTCATCAAGGCTCCTGTGGCCGACGTTACCAATGTGCTGGCCGGTCAGATGCCCGGTGTTTCCACCGTGCAGGAATCAGGTCAGCCCGGTGAAGACTACGCCAAGATTTACATCCGTGGCGCAGGTTCACTGTCCGACTCCAACGCAGCCCCTCTCATTCTGGTGGATGGTATTGAACGTCCCCTGAATACGGTGGATCCCAACGAAATCGAGAGCCTGTCCATCCTCAAGGACGCTGCCTCCACGGCCGTGTTCGGTGTGCGTGGTGCTAACGGTGTTATCATCGTTACCACCAAGCGCGGTGATGTTGGCAAGCCCAAGATTTCTATCAGTTCCATCACCGGTGTGCAGGTGCCTATGTCCTACATCACCCAGTGCTCCAGCTACGACTTTGCCCGTTACT
>JAGCWB010000202.1 GCA_017962065.1 Bacteroidales bacterium | reverse complement strand
GCGAAGAAGCGCAATTCTATTTTGATGCTGGAGAGACCATGGAAAAGGTACAGCATGGCAGCGGAACCGAATACCTTGACCGTTCCCTGGATAAGTTCCGCAGCAGCACGAACATCAAAGCCCTTCCAATGTTCTCCTATTATCTGGGCAGTGTGACTCGGATGGCCGTCAACAATGAAGATTATGCCCGTGCCGAAGCACTCACCCGGGAGCGCGAACAAGTGATAGACCGCATAGAGAAGGAATATACCACTGCGCCAGCCGGTTACATTGACCAGCAGCGCGCCTACATTTACAGCCTCCTGGCCTATTGCCAGTACCAGCTGGGCGACAAAGCCGCTGCCGACCGCAGCGCACAGGCATTTGAAAAAACCAAGTGCAGCCAGTTGCCGGAACACCAGCACGACATCTTCAACTACTATGTCATTTCCGGGAACGCCCGGCGCATAGACCAGATTTTTGCCATCCTGGAACCCTACTACCGGGAGCGGGAGGACACCGTCTCCACCGACTACGCCATCCTTCTGCAGTCCTATTCCATCGGCCTGGACAAGTTAGGCCGAAGCCACGAGGCCTATGAGCAGCTTACCCGCTACACCGTACTCACCGACAGCCTCACACAGCGCGAACGTCGCGGTGAGACGCTGATGTGGGCCCAGCAGATGCGGACGCAGGAAAAGGAGATGCAGATCAAGGAACAGGAGGCCGAAGCCCGGCTTCACTGGATTATCATCGCGGGACTGGTCCTTCTGCTGGCCGTTGTGGGTGTGGCACTCTGGCGTATCTTGCTGGCGCATCAGCGGCTGAAAGAGAAGAACCGCCAGCTGTACGAAACCGTACAGCAGATGTTGCAGCATCATGAGCAGGAGCAGGAAAAGGCCTTGTCGGCCCCGGCTTCGGCATCCCAGCAACTGTACGGCCGGCTGTGCCAGCTGATGCGGGAGCAGCAGCCTTACACCGACAGCGAGCTGAACAGGGATACCGTGGCGCAGATGCTGGGAACCAATTACAACGCCGTAGCGGCCGCCATCCGCGAATTTGCCGATGGCGCCACGCTGGGAGAGTTCCTGGACGACTGGCGCATCCGCCACGCCGCCGCCCTGCTCAGAGACAGCAACGATCCTGTAGGTTTGGTTGGAGAAATGAGCGGCTTCGCGTCCCGAAGCCACTTCAACACCCTGTTCCGCGAGAAATTCAAGCTATCGCCCACGGAATACCGCAAGGCGGCCAGGTGTTAGTACCTTATTGCTGGTCAATGCCGTGGCGAAGGTCGTACGAGTCGGCTATAAGGTGCTTGGTCATACGTTTCTGGGCCTTCTTCAGCGCCCAGAAGCAGCCCAGCAGGATGGTCAGGGAGATAACTCCGCTTAGTTCCGGGCTCACCTGCGCGTACATGGCAATGCTGTCATAGATGCCGTGGGCCAGCACGGGATACAGCCACATCTTAAGCCCGGCATAGGGTGCGCGATATTTGTCGAAGTGGTTAAGGGAATAGTAGTAGCCCATAATCACGGCAAATGCAAAGTGGCCGGGGATGGCGGTAAGGGATCGGCCGATACCGGTTGTAACCCAGGCCGAACCTGCGGCAAAAACGTATTCGATATTCTCGAAGGCGGCGAAACCCATGCCCACGCACACGGCGTACACGATACCGTCCATACGCTCGTCAAAGTCCCTGCACTTGCGAAGGAACAGCCACAGCATAAAGAGTTTGGCCGTTTCTTCCGGAACGGCGGCGCCCAAAAACGCCGTACGGACAGCATCTCCCAAAGTGTTAATCTCGGCCGGGAAAAGGCCCAGGCTCATGGACGGGATGGAGATACACAGGGAAGCGAACACCGACAACCATCCAAAGAAGAAGGCCTTCACAAGATTTTTAACGGGTTCCCTTTGCAGTTTGTCCTGCGTGTAGGTGTAGTAGATAAGTATGATGGCGGGCAAAACCGCCAGGGCAAGAACCGTAATCACGTCGTTTTAATTTTCGGCAAAATTAAGGAAAAATCATTTATCTTTGTAATCTATGAGAAGAATTCTGCTAATTGGGATTGTTGCGGCAGCGTTTACAGGCTGCTGCTCCCGCACGGAAACAGTTACCGGCACCTCTGTTCCGGACCTTGGCTGGCTGTTCACGGACAAAGGGCCTTATGTACTTAATACAAAGGTTAACGCTGCACCAGGACCGGCGTCCATAGCTTTGATAAAAGACCTCTCCTTAATGGCCGATAAGCAGGACACCGTACTGTTCCTTCAGGCCGAAATTTCCCCGGACAGCACCCTGCAGGCCAGCCTGGGCCAGCTGGAACCAGGTTTTTATCAGTTAAGGCTAAGGGACAGCGTGCGATGGAATATCGGCATAAGGCCGGATGCCGTTGTTAGCGAGCCTGATGCCCCGGAGGACTTTGACCAGTTCTGGAAAAATACTCTGAATGAGTTGGATCAGATTCCCCTTGAGGCCGAATTCAAAGAGATCCCGGAATATTCCAACGACAAACGCACCTGCTATGAGGTTACTTATCCTTCTTTTGAAGGAGGCATTGCCGGCGGTATCCTTTCCGTTCCCACGGCTCCCGGCAAGTACCCCGTTTATATCCAGTATATGGGCTACGGCGCACCGGTTTTCTACTTTGACCCGTCGGCCAATCCGGACCGTATAGATTTCCTTGTCAGCGTACGCGACCAGGGTATTTTCAAAGGCGACCAAAGCCGATGGATAGACCGCGGCATTGACTCGCGCGACAACTTTTATTACAGAGGTGCCTTCTGCGACGTAAAGCGCGCTATAGATTTTGCAGCATCGCTGGAAAAAGCCGATCCAAACCGTATGGTGGCCTTCGGAGAAAGCCAGGGCGGCGCATTTACCTTCATGGCTGCAGCGCTTGATTCCCGCATCCGTGCAATAGCCCCGGCAGTGCCCTTCCTTGGAGATTATGCCGATTATGCCCGCATAGTAAGCTGGCCCATGCACGAGGTATTCGAAGAGGCCGATAAACAGGGCATTCCCAGGGAACAGCTTCTGGACATGCTGCGCTACTTCGATGTAAAGAACTTTGCACCCAGGATTAATTGCCCGGTGTATATGTCATTTGGCCTTCAGGATCCCACCTGCCCGCCGCATACAAACTTTTCCATTTACAATAACTTGAGTAGCGAGGACAAGCGCTTCCTGTGCGTTCCCACCTGCGGCCACGCCATGTGGCTGGAACCTTACTGGGCCCAGGAACGTGATAAGTTCCTTGATTCCTATACAAAGCCGGAGAATGATTAAACAGCTGCCAAGCATAGCCGATATAGCCCTTACCGGGGAGAAGGAATTGTTCGTTATCCACGACCGCAATGTGGCCTGGGTGACGCAGGAGGTTTGTAAATACCTGCCTGTTAAGGGATGTTTCAGCATTGACACCTCTGAGGATCTGAAAACCATGGACACCGTCCTGGCGCTTGAAAGGCAGTTAATGGAGGCCGATGCTTCCCGTGGCGCCATGCTGCTGGCCATCGGCGGGGGAATTACCACGGATATGGTGGGCTTCACGGCTGCCATCTACAAGCGCGGCATCCGCTACGCCAACCTTCCCACAACGCTTCTGTCGCAGGTAGATGCTGCCATAGGCGGAAAAACCGGCGTGAACCTGGACGGCTACAAGAACATGCTTGGCGCCTTCCACATGCCGGAGTTCACCTTCCTGTGCCCCGCCGTGCTGGAAACCCTCCCTAAGCGCGAACTCCTCTGCGGCCTGGCAGAAATGCTGAAAACCTTCCTACTGGCCGATGGCGACGCCTACTTTGACACCGTCAGCCTCTTTTCGGCCGATAGCGCCACAAAAACGCCCGATTTTGTGCGCCTACTGAACAGAGCGGCGCAGATTAAGGCCGAAATTGTAGAGCGGGACCCTAAAGAGCACGGAGAAAGGGCCAAACTGAACCTGGGCCACACTTTTGGCCATGCGATTGAGCACCAAGCCCGCCTGCATGGGGACGACATTGCCCACGGAGAAGCAGTAGCTATAGGAATCATACTTGCCGCACAACTTGGAGAAAGCCTGGGAATAAGCGAAAAAGGACTTTCACAGACGCTGGAAGAGGATTTCGCAAATATCGGCCTGCCAACTGAATGCCCTTACCCGCTGGAAAGCCTTAAGGAAGCAATGGCCAAGGACAAGAAGGCTCAGGGTGGCGGGAAGGTGAATTTTGTGCTGCCTGTAAGGCCCGGAGAAGTTGTTTTCCACCAAATGAACCCTTATGATCTGCACTTCGATACAAAATAAGGAACTGCCTCAGATTCTGGAACTTCTGGACAGCGGCAAGGTAGAGATGGCCGAAATCCGTCTGGACCGCTGCGCGCTGGACGATGAGGAGATTGAGCAGTTGTTCTCGCAGTCGGATGTTCCGCTCATTGCCACCTGCCGCCTGGACGAAGAGCCCGGAGCGTCGACAATACTGGAGCTAGCCATAAAGGCCGGCGCAAAGTATGTGGACCTGGAGATGGAAGCCCCTCCAGCAGTTGGCCGGCGCATACGCCAGGCCTGCCAGCAGTACGGAACGGTGCTCATCCGCTCCTTCCACGACTTCCGTGGAACACCCTCTTTAGATGTTCTACGGGCTACCCTTGACCGCGCCCACCAGTATGGTGCCGAAATAGTTAAAATTGTTACCACTGTAACATCCGAAAAAGATAATACAACGCTTGCGGCGCTGTACAATGGCGTTTTACCGGGTACGCTTGTAACGTTCGGTATGGGAGAATTGGGTCGCAAGTCGCGCCTTGATGCCCTAAAATATGGGGCTCCTTTCACCTATGCATGTACCACGGAAGAGGAGGCCACGGCCCCCGGACAGTGGACAACGGAAGAAATGAGAAAAGCCGTTTACGGCAACTTCCATTTTGTGCAGACAGAGGCCATGCCAATGCCGTCTTCCAAGAGTTTTGCCCAACGCGCAATTGTGGCTGCCGCCCTTGCACATGGCACCTCGCACCTTGCCGGGTATTCTCCCTGCGGAGACAACGAAAGCGCAATTGCCGTGGCCCGCGCCCTGGGAGCAGAGGTAAGCATCAACGGCCGGGAACTAATTATCAAAGGTATCGGCGCGACGGAAGGATGCCTTGACCTTAAAGAACTTCATACCGGCGAGTCCGGCTTCCTTACCCGTATGATGGTGCCGCTGCTGTCGGTGCTGTCCAAAGAGCCGGTCAGGGTAACCGGAGAAAAAACGCTGCTTAATCGGCCTCTCACCGATGCCCACGACATTATGGCCTCTTACGGCGTAAGGCTTTACCCGGAAGGCAGCGGCGATAGAAAAGTGGACTGCTTCCTGCCCCTCAAGGTGGCCGGCCCGCTCATTCCCGGCAGGGCCGAAGTCCCGGGCAAAGGCGGTTCCCAACTCATTTCCGGCCTTCTGGCGGCACTGCCGCTGGCATCAGACAAATCGGCCTTGTACGTTACCGAGCCAAGGAGCATCCCCTACCTTTTCATTACGGTGGACGTGCTCAAAAAATTCGGCATACGGATAAATTCGGAGATGGAAGGCGACGAAAAATTCATGGAGACTCAAGACTGGAGCCTGTGCACCAGCGTGAATTTCCGTACAAAGGGCGGGCAAAGTTATAAAGGGGCCGATTTCGCAATCGAGGCCGACTGGTCCGGTGCAGCACCATTCCTTGTTGCCGGCGCAGTCTTTGGCGACGTAGAGGTGACAGGCCTTGATACCCAGTCACTTCAGGCCGATATTTCCATTATGGACATCCTGATGGAGGCCGGCGCAAGCATGTCCCAGCTGGACGAATCCACCGGCAGCATCCACGTAAAACGGGCCCCGCTGAGTCCTTTCAATGCCGACCTTAATAATGCCCCGGACCTGTTCCCCATGGTGGCAGTGCTGGCTGCCTTCTGCCCCGGCCAAAGCCATATTCTGG
>JAGCWB010000201.1 GCA_017962065.1 Bacteroidales bacterium | reverse complement strand
TTTACCAGCATTGCGCCTACTACAATTGAGGCCAGGGGGTCCAGCACCGTCCAGCGGTCTCCAAGGAGGATTGCGCCGCCAATGCCGATGGCCGCACCTATAGAGCTGAGCGCATCGGATCGGTGATGCCAGGCATTGGCCACCAGTGCCGGTGAATCCAGCTTCTTCCCCTTGATGCGGGTGTATTGGTAGAGTATTTCTTTTATGACGATGGATATGAGCGCAGCCCACAGGGCAAGCGTCCCGGGAGCCGGCAGGGTCTCTCCCTGAAGCCACGCGGCAAGCTTCTGCGCCCCAGACACCACTATACCCACGGCCGCCGCAGCAAGGGCCAGGCCTATGAAAAGGGTGGCAATGGTCTCGTACTTTCCGTGGCCGTAGTCGTGATCATCGTCCTGCGGCCTGGCGCTCACGCGCACGAACACCAGAACCACGATGTCCGTCACAAAGTCCGACAGGGAATGAACCGCGTCGGAAATCATTGCGGCGGAATGCCCCGCCACGCCGGCAAAAGCCTTGAGCCCCACCAGCAGCAGGTTCACCACGCTTCCAGTGAGCGTTACCCTTGATATCTCGTCCTCCCGTTTCATCATTCTTAATGATTATCCAAGACAAATATAATCATTATTCCGCCCAAATTAACGATTTTATGTACCTTTGCACCATGAGTCCTGTATTAATAGCATTGACGATTCCGTTCCTGGGGACAGCCCTGGGAGCGGCTTTCGTGTTTTTCATGAAGCGGGATATGCCGGAAATGCTGCAGAAGGTCCTTCTGGGCTTTGCTTCAGGCGTCATGGTGGCCGCTTCTGTGTGGTCGCTGATTATTCCGGCCCTCGAAATGGGGCAGGGGACATCGGCTATAGTGGCGCCAGTTATCGGCCTGCTTGGTGGTTTTGCCTTCCTACTGCTCATTGACTATGTCACGCCGCACATCCACCCCTCCGGCAGTACCGAGGGCCCGCAGAGCCGTCTGTCCCGAACGGCAAAGCTGGCGCTGGCGGTTACCATCCATAACTTCCCGGAAGGTATGGCGGTGGGTGTGGCAATCGCAGGTGCCCTTACTGCCGATTTCAATATGGACGGAGCATTTGCCTTGTCGCTTGGAATTGCAATCCAGAACGTCCCTGAAGGCGCCATCATTTCCATGCCGTTGAGGGCAGAAGGTAACAGCAGGTGGAGATCCTTCGGGATTGGTGCCCTTAGCGGAATAGTAGAGCCGGTGGGTGGGGCGCTGGTGCTGCTCCTGGCCACTTCCGTCTTGGGTATTATGCCGTATATGCTTGCATTTGCTGCCGGCGCAATGCTCTATGTCGTGGTGGAAGAACTGGTCCCGGATTATTCACAGGGCAAGCACTCCAACATAGGCACAATAGGCTTCGCCCTAGGCTTTGCGCTGATGATGGTGCTGGATGTTGTGCTGGGATAGGCTCGCTGCCGGCCAAGGCTACGCAAGCATTGCCTCGCAGCCTTCAAGAATGTCCTGGAAGGCTTCTTCAAAGTCTCCGGTGTACCACGGGTCCGCCACGTCGCGACAGGCGCCGGTGTAGGACATCATAAGGTGAATCTTTCCTTGAGGGTCTTCCGGGATTATGCGGCGGATCCAGCGTAGATTGGAGGCGTCCATACAGATGATTCTGTCGAATCGGTCATAATCGGCCCTGGTGACCTGCCTGGCGCGTTTGGCATTGTCGAACTGCACCCCGTGCTGCGTGAGGCACCTTTTTGCCGGAGGATAGATGGGGTTGCCGATCTCCTCCGTGGACACTGCCGCAGACTCAATATAGAACTGCCCCTCCAGCCCCCTGGCCTTTACCAGCGCCTTCAGGATGAACTCCGCCATGGGACTCCTGCATATGTTGCCGTGGCATACGAACAATACCCTCATAATCAAATATTTACCATATAAAAGGCAGAATCCTGTACTTTACTTTTTTCTTGTACTCCACGTAGCCGTCAAGTCCCTCTTCCAGGACCTTCTCTTCATTCTTTATGCGCTTGGCTATTCCGGGTATAAAGATACGCATTATTTCTGAAGAAAAATGCTTAACTTAGCGAAGCGAAATGGTCATTTCCGATGATGGGACGATATCTATTGTCTGAAAAAGGCCAACTCCAGGTGAGCCGGCCTTTTCACGTAACAACATAATACTATAACAGGAAACCTAATTCTTGCAAAACGGTTTGATTTCTCTGATTGCAAAGTTACAGAGTGTAATTCATTCGTGAAATCACTAAAAATGGTGATTTTGTCGAAAACATAAAGCTTCCGGGAAAGAATAACAGTGATTATCCGTCTTCATATAGCAGTACTTCTTGCCGCGTTTGCGGCCACCATAAACCCTGTCCCTATGTCCCGCTATCCAGATTCACAGAAAGTGAGAAAGCCCGCAGTTGCGGGCCAGTTCTACCCTTCTTCCGCCAAGGAAATCAATGCCATAGCCGTGCTTCTTTCCATAATGGACTCTGAGGGGCGCGGGCACTTCAATGCAGAGCACGTGATGTACCGCAACTCCGGAGACTCCGTTTACGGAGACAAGGACAGTGTGGTGGGGTACAATTCAATTGTGTTCACAAGGGACCATCTTTTCAGCTTTTCCAATGAAGAGAAGAAGGCGATGATAGCCACCGCCCGCCAGGCCATCTGCGGGGCTCTCCGCATGCCTTTTGAGGGCGACGCCACCCCTGTTGGCATCCTCAAGGAAAATGGCTACGGCGTATTCGTGACGCTCACCATAGGCGGCCGTCTCCGGGGTTGCATAGGACGATTCATTTCCGACGACTCCCTCCAAGAAACCATCAGCGAGATGGCGGAAAGCGCCGCATTCAACGACCCCCGCTTCCCGGCGGTTTCCCGCAACGAAGTTAGCAAGCTCGAAATAGAGGTGTCCGTATTGTCGCCTCTCAAGAAGATAGAGTCAATCTCCGAGTTCAAGCTAGGCCGGGACGGCATCTATATGATTAAAGGCCGATATCACGGCACCTTCCTCCCGCAGGTAGCGGAAGAGACCGGCTGGAGCACGGAAGAGTTCCTTGGTCACTGTGCCCGTGACAAGGCCGGAATAGGCTGGGACGGCTGGAAGGACGCGGACCTGTATACCTACCGGACGGAAATCGTCAAGGAATCTGAATTCTTCCTCTCTCATTTCAGTTCTTTTGTGCGAAAGTGTCGCTGATGTCCCAGTTTTGGGGACATCAGCCGCAAAAAGGGGGTGTTTTTGACGGTGATGGGCCAAATTTTGGGACATCAACCGCACTTTGCCGGATAAGCACTGTTTCTGAAGAAAAATGCTTAACTTAGCGAAGCGAAATGGCCATGACACGTATTCAGTATACCGGAAACAATTACGATGAACTCAAAGCTGTCCTTGGGGACCGGCTTTTGGCGCCGTATTTCTGTATGGGGTTCACGATGCTTTCCGTGCTTACGCCTGACGGCCCCGTCAACGTGAATGAGTGCGATTACGTGGTGATTTCAGATGATGGGACGATATCTACAGAATAATCCTTTGAGCCATGGAATACCTGTCAAAGCAAAAATACGACGAGCTTGCAGCCGAGTTGA
>JAGCWB010000200.1 GCA_017962065.1 Bacteroidales bacterium | reverse complement strand
TCCGGGTTCACAAGATCTGCGCCTTCATTGAGGGTACCGCTCATTACCTTGAAGTAAGAGATTTCGCCCTGGTGCTGTTCCACGCTGGTCTTGAAGATGAAGAGGGCGGTGGGGCCGGCAGGGTCACACTTGAGGGTGCCGCCGTCCACGGTGGGTTCTTCCTTGCCTTCCGGTGAAGGAACAACGTTCACGATGAATTCCATCAGGCGCTTTACGCCGATGTCTTCCTTGGCTGCAACGCAGAATACGGGAATGGTTTCGCCTTTCACCAGGCCCAGACGAAGACCTTCACGGATTTCGTCGGTGGTGAGTTCCATGGTCTCGAAGAACTTCTCCATGAGTTCGTCGGAACCTTCGGCGGCTTTTTCCATGAGTTCGGCGCGGAGGGATTCGGCTTCGTCGGCATAAGCTGCGGGAATCTCCTGTTCCTCACCTTTGCGGTTGTAGAACTTCATGGTGATTACGTCCACGATGCCTTCCAGGCCGGGGCCGGGGTTCACGGGGAACTGGCATACGGCGGCTTTCTTGCCGAATTCTTCATGGATTGCGTTGAGCACGCCTTCCCAGTTGGCTTTGTCGTGATCCATCTGGTTTACGGCGATTACCATGGGAACGCTATACTGATCGGCATACCTTGCGAAGAGGGTGGTGCCCACCTCGATGCCGGCAGTGCCGTTCATCACCATGATTGCAGCATCGACCACTTTGAAGGCGCTGAGTGCACCGCCGGAGAAATCGTCCGAACCGGGGGCGTCGATGAAGTTGATCTTGCAACCGCCAAGTTCTGCGTACATGGGGGTGGCGTTGATGGACTTCTGGTTGGTCTGCTCGAATTCGGTGTTGTCCGAGACGGTGTTCTTGTCTTCTACGGTGCCGCGGCGGTCAATGACCTTGCCTTCATAAAGCATGGCTTCCGACAGGGTGGTTTTACCGCTGCGGGGTGCGCCGATGAGGACGACGTTGCGGATGTTTTTTGTGCTGTAAGTTTTCATCTGTGTTATTGATTATTTTTGCTTATTTTCATTTTAGCCCACAAATATAACGATTTTTTACATATCTTTGCGTAAGCAAAACCAGAAAACATGAAAAAACTACTTGCTACAATCTTTTTAGCATGCGCAGGAATTGCCGCAATGGCACAGGTAGAGGGCGTTGAATCCAATTCCAAATGGGATATCGGCGGCTCCGTTGCTTTCACATATAACTACAACACCAACACGCCTCTGCACATGTCGCCAAGCGGTTTCGGCATAGATTTGAATACCATTGAAGTACAATATCATTTGAGCCGGACCACAACCGCGGCGCTTGGATTGTTCGACCTTTTGCTGGACTTCCGTTACCTGGAAAAGGGATACATTTTCAACGAAGACGGCACAGTTCCGGAGCAGGTGAGCGTAGATGGCCGCGCAAAAGCGCATTACAGGGACTTTACATTTTCCTTCCCTGTGAGCATTACCCAAAAGTTCAATTCTTCCTGGAGCATGACGCTTGCCGTGGCTCCCGGAATCGGCCTTTTCAGCTACAATAACAATTATGTCTCTCCTTACGGAGAAAACAGCGCTAATCACAAGGACCATTTTTATCCTATGAACGGCCGTACGGGCTTCCGCCTGGACATTAAGGCGTCTGTGTGGTTCGAGGATTTCGGCCTCACTTTCCGTTACCGTCCCATCGGGTCCAAGAACGACAGTTTGAATAAAGTCCAGACCTTTGCATTTGGCCTTACCTTCCGCTATTGATCCCTCATTTACAGCCGTTTATGGAGGCAGGCCGCCTGGAAGCGGGCTGCGATGAGGCGGGCCGCGGTCCGCTGGCAGGACCCGTGTTCTGTGCGGCCGTAATCCTGCCCCCGGACTTTCACCATCCGTTGCTTAACGACTCCAAGCAGATGACTCCCCGTCAAAGGGAGGAGCTCCGGCCGATCATCGAGGCACAGGCGGTGGCATGGGCGGTTGAGGAAGTATCGGCCTCTGAAATTGATAAGCTGAATATCCTTTGGGCGTCCGTCACCGGTATGCAGCGGGCGGTTTTGAGGCTGGATCCTGCGCCGGAGTTTTTGCTCATAGACGGGAATAAATTCCGTCCTTTCGGCCGATATGGATTTGGTTCTTACCGCACCGTGGTGCACGGAGATGCAACTTTTGCTTCCATTGCCGCTGCGTCGGTTTTGGCCAAGACTTACAGGGACGATTTTATGCGCCAACTGGCCCTGGAATATCCTCAGTACGGCTGGGACCGCAATATGGGCTACCCTACTGCAGAGCATATAGAGGCCATTCGCCAATACGGTTTTACGCCCTGGCACCGCAAATCCTTCCATGTAAAGGAGCTGGAAGCCGGATTATTTGATTAACTTTGTGCAAAACAACTTGTATATGAAACGTTTTCTTGCTATTCTGGCCGCCATGGCCATTGCGCTAAGCGCAGCAGCCGATGAAGGGATGTGGCTTCTGCCTCTCCTAAAACAACTTAACGGTAAAGACCTTAAGGCCGCAGGCTGCCGTCTGTCTCCGGAAGAAATTTACTCAATTAACAAAACCTCGCTCAAGGATGCAATCGTGCACTTTGGCGGCGGCTGCACGGCCGAGATGATAAGCCAGCAAGGGCTGCTTGTTACCAACCATCACTGCGGTTACAGCAGCATCCAGGGCCTGTCCACCGACGAACATAACTACCTCATGGACGGCTACTGGGCCAAGAATCTTGGAGAGGAAATCCCCTGCCCCGGCCTCACCGTCACCTTCCTCGTGAGCATGGAAGACGTAACCGAAGCCGTTGAAAAGGCCGATAATGCGGAAGACGCCGTGGCCGATATTAAAAAAGCCGCCGAAGAGGCAAACCCCGGCTGCGAAGTGGAAGTAACCGGTTTCTACAACGAGAATATCCATTATCTGATTGTTTACCGCACCTACAGGGACGTGCGTTTTGTTGGCGCTCCCCCGGCATCCATGGGTAAGTTCGGCGGAGAGACCGACAACTGGATGTGGCCCCGTCACACCTGCGACTTCTCCATGTTCCGCGTATATGCCGGCCCCGACAACATGCCCGCCAAATACAGCGAGGAGAATGTTCCATACAATCCCGCCCGCAGCCTTAAAATAGCCACCAAAGGCGTAAAGGAAGGCGATTTTGCCATGATCATGGGCTATCCCGGCCGCACCCAGCGTTACATGACGGCCGCCCAGTTAAAGGACATGATGGCCGATAACAGCATTGCCATCGAGGCCCGCACCGTACGTCAGGACATTATGTGGGAAGCCATGTGCGCCGATCCCTCCGTCCAGCTCAAGTATGCCAACAAGTACGCCGGCAGCGCCAACGGCTGGAAGAAATGGCAGGGCGAGGAACTGGCTTTTGAGAATCTGAATATCATCGGCCGCGAAGAGGAAAAAGAGGCCGCTTTAAAGGCCTGGATCGAGACTTCACCGGAGCGCAAGGCCCTCTACGGAGACCCTGTGGCCGAAATTGCCGCTTACGTAGAAAAGAACGAGGTTGACGGTCATGCTGTAACCCTTATGGCCGAAGTCCCCTACCGCATTGAACTGCAGGGCTTCGCCGGCAGCTTGATGAACTATTACGGCCGCCAGTTACAGGCCGGAAAAGACAGCGCCGAAGCCCTGGAAACCGCAAAGAGTATTATCGAAGGCCGCTACCGCGACTATGTGGAGCCCCTGGACCGCAAGGAAGCCGTGGCTCTGCTGGAACTGTACCGCCAGCGCGCTCTGCCGGAAGACTATCTGTTCCCGGATTTTGAAACCATGGACATTCCCGCCTTTGTGGAGAATCTCTTTGACAACAGCGTGTTTACAAGTGCAGAGAAGATGAAGGCGGCAAGCATGCAGGAAATTGAAGCAGACCCTGCAACGGGCATGTATAACACTCTCATGCAGCTTATCATGAAACGTTATATGGGCATGTACGGGGACCCTGTGGCCACTGCCAACTATGAGAATGCCACCAAGCGCTACGCTGCCGCCCTTATGGAATGGCAAAAAGGCATTGCAATGTATCCGGATGCCAATTCAACCATGCGCCTCACCTACGGCCATGTGCTGCCTTACAGCCCCAAGGACGGCCTGGTTTACACCCACTTCACAACCGCCAAAGGCCTGCTGGAGAAGGAGAATCCAAATGATCCCGAATTCATCCTTCCTGCCGGTATCAAGGAACTGCTGCTAGCTGGTGACTACGGCCGCTGGGCCGATGCAGACGGCACCCTCCACACCTGCTTCCTCACCAACAACGACATCACCGGCGGCAACTCCGGTTCACCCGTGCTGGATGCAAAGGGTAATCTGATCGGCCTTGCATTTGACGGCAACTGGGAGAGCATGAGCTCCGACGTGATGTTCGAGCCGGACCTCCAGCGCTGCATATGCGTAGATATCCGCTACGTACTGTGGCTGGTAGAAAAGTACGGCGGCGCAAACAATATCATTAACGAGCTTACGTTCGCGAAATAAGCTTCTGCGCCAGTTCGCAGAAAGCCTTAGAGTCGGGGCGGTCACCGAGAGCAACAGGCTCTCCGTTGTCCGCTCCTTCTCTTATGTCTTGAACCAGAGGTATTTGCCCAAGGAATGGTATGTCCAGGTTGCGGGCCATCTGGGCGCCGCCGTCCTTGCCAAAGAGGTAGTACTTTTCCTCCGGATGCTGCGCAGGAGTGAACCAGGACATGTTTTCCACAAGGCCGTAGATGGGCTTGTTTACCTGAGGATTGCGGAACATGTTTACACCGCGGAGTACGTCTGATAAGGCTACCGCCTGAGGAGTAGTGACTATTATGGCGCCTGTCATTGGAACGTCACCTATTAGAGAGATGTGTATGTCGCCGGTTCCCGGGGGCATGTCTATTAGCAGATAGTCCAGCGGACCCCATGCAGTTTGGAGGATTATCTGTTTAAGGGCCGTGGAGGCCATGGGGCCGCGCCAGATAAGCGCCTGCCCGGCCTGGGACACGTGTCCCACGGAAAGCCACTTTACGCCATATTTCTCTACCGGGATAAACAGGTTGGTGTTCTCGTCCTCCCCTTCCATTTCTATTGTAACGCCTTCCGTACCGGTCATGGTGGGGATGGATGGTCCATAAACATCGGCATCGGCCACGCCCACCCTGAAACCTTCTTTAGCCAGGGCCACTGCCAGGTTTACCGTGACAGTGCTTTTGCCCACGCCGCCTTTGCCGGAGGCTATGCCAATGATGTTACGAACCTCTCTTAGCTGGTCCAGATTGAACTGGATACCCTTGGGAGCCGGTTTGGCGGGTTCTTTAACCGTGGTTTCCACCTCTATTGCCGTGCCGCCGGGCAAGTGCCTGTACAGGCAAGCCTGAACAGCGCCCACCAGGTAGTTCTTAAGCGGGTCCGGCCGCTTGGGGAAAGCCAGCGTAACGTGTACACTGTTGTCTGTTATGTCTATTTGATCCACCAACCCCAGGGCAACCACGCTCTGGTCCCCCTTAGCCGGATGCTGCACCTCCTGCAGCCACTGTAATATCTCGTTTTGTGTCATTATTCTTTGGTATTTTTTTGCACAATCAGTAGGCCGATGGCCAGAAG
Organism: Bacteroidales bacterium; assembly: GCA_017962065.1. Classification (GTDB taxonomy): domain Bacteria; phylum Bacteroidota; class Bacteroidia; order Bacteroidales; family UBA932; genus Cryptobacteroides. The sequence goes on along the minus strand of JAGCWB010000200.1, from coordinate 13,494 downwards.
CAGCAGTATCAGAAGGCCGATGGAGGCTATTCTGGAGATGGTGGCACCGGTGCGGTAGCTGTCCGGGAGGAAAGTCATCACAATCTGGTGCTCTCCGGCGGGAAGGAGCGCCGCGCGGAAGGCCCAGTCGGCCCGGAAGAGCTCCAGCGGCTGCCCGTCAACCGTTGCGTGCCAGCCGTCAGGGTAGTAAATTTCGCTGAACACCGCCACACGGTCGCTTGCACAGTTGTAGGAATAGTGCAGCTCGTTAGGGGCGTAGGAGGTCATCACTATGGAATCCATGGCCGATGACGGAGCGCTTACACCGGCCGGAATGTCCGAAGCCGACACCACCGCCTGGCGGCTAAGATCAACGGCACCAAGGAGGGCGATTTCCTCGTCCGGAGTGGAGGCCGTTACCAGGGAATCTACAAACCATGCCGCGCCCAGGGCTGCATCGTTTACAAGCGGCGGATAATTGCCGTCCAGCACCACATAGCGGGTGTTCAAGGCATTGAGCACAGGGGTGCCTGTGGCCATCCAGGAGGCCACATCCTCCAGGCTTTCGGCCCCGTTAAGCTGCTTGTAAAGGCCGTTTATTTCGCCAGTAAGATAGTGCTCAATGAGGTCCTGATAACGTTGCAGTTTAGCCGGAGAGTAGCCGCCAACACTCTTGTGATGATAAGACGGAACGGAAGAATTGAACACGTTCACCGTAAGGTCAAGCACGCGGTACTGAGGGTCTTCATCGGCCTTGATCATCTGGTCCACAGGACGTTCGGCAAAGGGCTTGGTGAAGTCCTTGGGGGTGGTGAAATGATTGGCATTCAAATAGCGCTTTCCAACTATGAATAGGTTTCCCGCGCTAAGCAGGCCGATAAGGCACGCCACCATCAGTCTACGAGCGGTGGGGGCGGGGCTCTTGGGCGAATATGCCCAAATCAGCAGGCAGGCCGATCCCAGGATGAGCAGCAGGGAGATTAAGGCATCAGCCTTGAAAATGGCTATGCGGTCAAGCACCAGGGCTTCCACCAGAACATCCTGCATGCCGGCATCGCCGGGGCCTTCGAAGGTGCCGAAGAGGCTGGGAGCAAGCCAGGCCAGCAGGCAGAAGCCGCCGGTGAGGCCAAACGCCCACCAGAAAGCTTTCATGAAGCGCTTGCGCTCATATTCTCCGCGGGCTATGTTATCCAATGTGATGAATCCCAGCAGCGGCAGGGCCACCTGCAGGACCACAAGCGCCATGGACACAGTCCGGAACTTGTTATACAGCGGTAAATACTTGAAGCAGAAGGCCGTAAATGCCATAAAATGGCTGCCTACGGCCATCAGGATGGCAATAATGGTCACCGCCAAAAGCCACCATTTTTCCCTTCCTTTGTACAGGCCCAGGCCCAGGATGAACAGGAAAATTGTGATGGTGCCCATGTACATCGGCCCGGCTGTAAAAGGCTGAGGACCCCAGTAAAGCGGCAGAGCCTTGGCGGTTTCCTTAAGGTTTTTCTGTCCGGCCCGGCGCAGCAGCTTGATGGTTTCCGACTTGTCGGGGTCAATTGCTCCGGAGGAGGATCCGCCGTTGAAGTTTGGAATCATAAGGTTGGGCAGTTCCTCCCAGCCGTAGCTCCAGGAAGTGGCATAGTCAAGGTCCAGGCCTTTATCTTTTGACAGCTCGCTGCCTCCGCGCATGGTCTCAGGAGTGTATTTTGCCAACGGCAGAAGCTTATTGACGTTGGTGGCAATGCCCGCGCCGCCAAGCACCAGCAGCAAGGCCGATGCAATAAAGAACCGCTTCCACTCTTTAGTCTTGAACACGTTAATGAATTCCACCAGCGCAAACAGCAGCACCATAATGGCCAGATAATAAGTTATCTGCTGATGGTTGGCCTTGATTTGCATACTAAGGGCCAGGCCGAAGAGCACGGCGCCCAGCAGCGGCTTCTTGCTGCGGTAAGTGTAAACCAGCGCGGCCAGCACCCATGGCATAAAGGCTATTGCCTGCATCTTGGTGTTATGCCCCACCTGAATAATCTGGAAATTGTAACTGCAGAACGCCACGGCTATTGCGCCAACTACCGCCACGGGCCAGCTTACGCCCATTGCCATTAACAGCAGGAAGGCTCCCAGCAGCGCTATGAAAAGATAGGTTGCCGGACGCTTGCCAGTTAGCAGAAGATCATAAATCCACTGGGTGTAGTCTCCGCCGTTCTGGGTAGAAATTGCCGTTGTGGGCATTCCGCCGAACATCGAGTCCGTCCAGTAAGTGGGATTGTCCGGATGAGCCTTGTTCCACTCGGTCATCTCGTGCGACATTCCCAAATAGCCGGAGATATCGCTCTGGTTAACAATCTTTCCCTGCAGCACCTGCGGCACAAAACCGTAACTGAGCCCCAGGAAAAGCGCCACTATACCAATGGCAATAACTATGTTCTTCCAATTAATCTTCATCATCCTTTTTTGTTGTGGACCCGGTCCAGCAGTCGGGCCAGGGCATGGGTTGTAGCTTGGCGGGAATAGGGGCCGATATCGCCGGCGGTTTGCGGAACGCCGCCGTTCTGGTGCTGGCGCCAGGCTTCGGCTAGGAAGTCATGCATGGCAGCGACGTTGTCCCAATCGGCCGTTATGCCCGCCTTGGTGCTTTCCAGGACTTGGGCCATGGCGCCGTCTTCCTGGCCGATTCCAAGCACTGGCCTGCGGGCCGACAGATACTCAAAGAGCTTTCCTGGGAGAATGGGACGGTACTGGGGGTCGTTTCTTAGTGGCAGAAGGAGAATGGTTGCCGACCGCTGTTCGCGCACAGCAGTGGCGTGGTCTTGTGGACCAAGGGCGACAATGTTGTCTGATAAGCCTGCAGCTTTTATGGCCTCCAGCACCTCCCTGTCCACTTTTCCTACCAGGCGTAGCCTTAGGGCTTTGGCAAAATCGGCATCGGCCTTAGCCATTTTGCCCAGCACATTCCAAAGTTCCAGCGGATTGCCATCGGCCGCAAAAAGACCGGTGTGGGTTATGTTGAAATTTCCGTCAGGCTCCGGCGCCGGGCCGATGAAATCTTCCTGGTCGAAGCCGTTGGTAATGCACTCCACGGGCGTTTTTGTCTGGGCCTGGAACTCCTTTTGAACCAGCGGTGTGCAGGTGAGCACTGCGTCGCTGCGGTCCAGCACCTCCTGCTCCATATCGGCTATCATGCGCTTGGTAAGGCCGGTCATCGGCAGGTATTTCAAATAATACATCCGGCTCCACGGGTCCCTGAAATCCGGAATCCACGGAATCCCAAGCTCTTTGTGAAGTTGAAGGCCGATAAGATGCACCGAGTGCGGAGGCCCGGTGGTAACCATTACATCCACCGGATGATCGGCCAGATATGCCTTAAGCGTTTTTACCGAAGGCCTTACCCAGCACACGCGAGGGTCCGGGATAAAAACGTTGGCCCTTATCCACAGGCTAAGCTTTTGCTTGGCGGTTTTTTTGCCGGACGATATTTCCGTAACCTCCGTGCTCTTTGCGCCGGTCAGTTTCCTGTATGCAGCGTATGGCTCCCAAATGCGGCCCCTGAGCACCTCCAGGTCCTCCGGCAGCTCTTTTTGGAAAGACGGATCCAGTGAGGGGTAATCGGCATTCTCCGGGGCGAATACCACCGGCTCCCAACCCTCCTGCCGCAGGTATTTGCAGAACTTTACCCATCGCTGCACCCCCGACCCTCCGGACGGCGGCCAATAATACGCTATTACCAGTACACGCTTCATAACCTACAAAGATAACAAATCTTTGCCGGACCCCCAAAACCAGCCCGCTTTTGGGCCTTCCCCAGAGCCACTCCAGCGCAGCCCTCATCCCGGGCTCTCCCCAGTGCGCCCCTCATCCCGGGCTTTCTCCAGAGCACCCCTCATCCCGGACTATTCCAGCGCCGCCCTCATCCCGGGTTTGACCCGGGATCTCCCCGCTGGCGGCTAATGCGCTGAGTATCAGCCACTTCTCGCATATACGTCGTTCGAAAACTGAACGAGGAATGTATAGCAACGCATTGGTAATCAAGCACTTAGCCGCCACCCAAAAACGCCTCCACCATCATATAGCACCGTAAAAACGGCTCTGAGGGTCCATGGGCTGGACCTTCGAGGGCACTTTTGGGGTAAAAACTGCTCTGAGGGTCCACGGGATGGACCTTCGGGGGAGATATATGGTGGTTTTTGTTCATCGGCAATGGCTACAATTAGAAAAAAGTGTTAAATTTGTGAGAAATTTCTAACAAGTATAACAAAAATGGAAGATAAGGAAGGTAAATACATCTTTGGTGTTGTGAAGGTGGGGGATAAGGGGCAGGTGGTTATCCCTAAGGATGCTCGCAAGGTGTATAATATTAAGCCTGGGGACACTCTTATGCTGCTGGGGGACCAGAACGGTATGGCACTGCTTAAGACAGAAGTGTTTCAGGGTTTTATTGATCAGGCAATGGGAGGGCTCACAAAATGAGAAAACATTGGATTGACAATCTGCGCTGGGTAACCGTGCTCCTGGTGCTGTTTTACCATGTTATCTATTTCTATAACAACAAGGGTGTTTTTGGCGGAATAGGTGGCTTTGGACCTTATCCGGAAGTGCGGCAGTATCAGGACGTTGTAATGTACGTACTGTATCCGTGGTTTATGCCGCTACTGTTTATCCTGGCGGGTATCAGCGCCCGTTATGCCCTTGACAAGTATTCCGGAAAAGAGTGGTTCAAGGCACGTACCCGAAAACTTTTGGTGCCGGCTACCATCGGCCTGTTTGTGTTCCAATGGATGACGGGGTATTTCAATACGGTCGTGGCGGAACACGCGGGAACGTTTGGCGATATGCCTGGAATTGCGAAATACTGCCTCTGGGCCATCAGCGGTACTGGTCCGCTATGGTTCATTCAGGACCTGTGGCTGTTCAGCCTGCTGCTGCTGATAGTGCGAAAACTAGATAACAAGGATAAGTTCTGGAACGCCTGCTGTAAACTCAATATTGTGTGGATTATCATGCTGGGCGTTGTCTTCTGGGCCGCGGAACAGCTGCTTATCCGCAATCCCAGGCCGGAAAGTGCCGACGGATTATACAACCTTTACAAACCGGCGTTCTACTTTATCGTATTCCTGATGGGCTACTTCGTGTTCTCTCACAAAGAGGTTCAAGACAAAGTTGGCACAGCATGGAAGCCGCTGCTTTTCAGTGCAGCGGTTGCCGGCGTAGCACTTATAGTTACCACTTTCGGCCAGAATAACACCACCCCGGAGTACCTTACCAGTCCGCTCAACTGCATTTACGGCTGGCTGGCCTGCCTTGCCCTGATGGCCTGGTTCCAAGCCAAATTCAATTGCACTTCAAAGTTCTCCAGCTACATGACCCGCTCCAGCTTCGGTCTTTATATTGTTCATTATCTGGTGGTTGCCAGTATCGGCTATATGCTTAAGATGTACACCCAGCTGCCTCCGGTGGCTATGTACTTGATTCTTACTTTTGCAGTGTTTACGCTGTCCCCGCTGCTATACGAGGTTATCCGTCGCATTCCGGTAATCCGCTGGTGCGTACTTGGAGAAAAAGCTTAAATCCCCAGCTCCTCTTTCATAGCCCTTAATAGATCAAAGGCCTGAAGAGGAGTCATATTGTTGAGGTCGGCATCCTTAAGGCGGTCCCGGAGAGACTCAAGAAGGGGATCGTCCAACTGGAACATTGAAAGCTGCAGGGAGCCGTCGCGTTCCACGTGGCCCTGGCGGGTGTTGTGAGGCTTTACGGGGGTAAGAGCGCCTATAGCATCCAGTTTCTCACTATTCTCCAGGGCCTTCAAAGTACGCTCCGCGCTTTCCAGCACCTGTGCGGGCATGCCGGCCATGCGGGCGACATGAATACCGAAGCTGTGCGCCGTGCCGCCCTCCTTGATTTTGCGAAGGAACAGCACCTCGCGCCCCACTTCCTTAACGGTAACGTGGTAGTTCTTCACGCGCGGGAAAAGGCCTTCCAGGTCGTTCAGTTCATGATAATGGGTAGCAAACAGAGTCTTGGCACCCTTGCCATATTCGTGAATGAATTCCACAATACCGCGGGCTATTGACATTCCGTCGTAAGTGGATGTTCCTCGGCCGATCTCATCGAGCAGAACCAGGGAACGGGCCGATAAATTATTGAGAATCATGGCCGTCTCCAGCATTTCCACCATGAAAGTGGATTCACCGCGGGAGATGTTGTCCGTTGCGCCAACGCGGGTGAAAATTTTGTCAAACCACCCGATATGGGCCTCCCGTGCCGGAACAAAACTACCGGCCTGGGCCATAAGCACTATGAGCGCCGTCTGGCGCAGCAGGGCGCTCTTACCGGCCATGTTGGGGCCGGTTAGAATAATAATCTGCTGCTTATCGGCATCAAGATAAACGTCGTTAGGAACGTACTCCTCGCCTGCCGGCATCAGGGTTTCAATCACGGGATGCCGACCGTCTCGGATGTCCAGCACCTTGCTGTCATTCATATCCGGACGGCAGTAGCCGCGCTCCAGCGCTTGATCGGCAAAACCAGCCAGCACGTCCAGCTTTGCCAGTATGCGGCTGTTGGTCTGGATGGCGGGAATCTGCTGCTGGATGCTGGCGATGAGCTGACCGTAAATGCGTGACTCGATGGCGTAGATGCGGTCTTCGGCCGTAAGGATTTTTTCCTCGTACTGCTTCAGTTCCTCTGTTATGTAACGCTCCGCATTTACCAGCGTCTGTTTGCGTATCCACTCCGGCGGAACCTGGTCCTTGTAGGTGTTGCGGACCTCGATATAATAGCCGAAAACGTTGTTGTACGCTATTTTAAGGGAACTTATGCCAGTTCTTTCGGCCTCCCTTTGCTGCATCTGAAGGAGGTAATCTTTACCGCCGGCCGATAAGCTGCGCAGCTCGTCAAGTTCGGCGTCCACACCCGTGCCGATGACCGGGCCTTTGCCAAGCTGGATGGCGGGTTCCGGGGCCATGGTGCGGAAGATTTCGGCAAGGAGTTTTTCGCAGCCTTTGAGGCCTTTGAGAAGCTTGTCCAGGGCATCGCAGCTGCCTGTAAGGCGCGATTTTATGGGTGCGGTGAGTGACAGGCCCCGGCCTAATTGCATCACCTCGCGCGGGTTGGCTTTGCCGGTGGCAATCCGGCCTAGGATGCGATCCATATCGCCCAGTTTGCCAAGGTCTATCTGGGTTTCCTGAAGCAGTTCCGGGTTATCGGCCAGAAGTTGCACTATGTCGTAGCGGGCGTTCAGCTCTTTCAGGTCCATTATCGGCATTGCCAGCCACTGGCGTAGGAGTCTGGCACCCATGGGGCTTGAGCATTTGTCCAGCGTTTGAACCAGCGAAACTCCATCGGCCCCGGATGCGCTTTGGAAAACCTCCAGGTTGCGAAGGGTGAATTTGTCCATCCACACGAACTTGGCTTCGTCAATTCGGCCGATGGTGCAGATGTTCCTTAGGCCCACATGCTGGGTTTGCTCCAGGTACACCAGAAGCGCTCCGGCGCTGCAAATTCCAAGCGGATAAGAGTCGATGGCAAAGCCTTTAAGGCTATCTACCTGCAGCTGGCGCTTGAGGCGCTCCACCGCGGCGTCGTACACAAAGGCCCACTCGTCAATTGAGGTGATGAAATAGTCCCCCAGGCGCTCCTTGAGGCCTTTTTCGTAGCCGCGCTGGACAACCAGCTCTTTAGGTTTCATGGAGCCTAGCAGCGTGGCAATGTAATCCAGGGAACCTTGAGCTATCTGGAACTGACCGGTGGATACATCCAGGAACGCTGCGCCGCACAGGTCCTTTTCTATGGTGAGGCCGCAGAGGAAATTGTTTTCCTTTACCTCCAGCATATTCTCCCCAAAGGAGATGCCGGGCGTAACAATCTCTGTTACACCACGTTTGACAAGCTTTTTGGCAAACTTAGGGTCTTCCAGCTGGTCGCACACTGCTACCTTAAAGCCAGCCCTCACTAGTTTAGTAAGGTAGTTCTCCAGGGCGTGATGCGGAAAACCGGCCATGGCCACCGGACCCTTTTCCCCGTTGGATTTCTTGGTCTGGACCAGGCCCAGCACCCTTACGGCAGTAATGGCATCGTCCGAGTAGCACTCATAGAAATCCCCCACGCGGTACAGCAGCAGCGCCTCCGGGTGCTGAGCCTTAACCTCGAAGTAATGCTTTAGCATTGGGGTATCTTCCGCAATCTTTGCCATAGACTACAAAGATACAAAAAATGCCGGATTCCGCGATTACCGCCGCCCAGAATTGTCACACTCCTTTCCAGAATCTCCGCCGCTGCAGTTCCGAAGGTCCAGCACATGTACCTTCAGAATCGTTTTTGCCCCCAAAATTTCCCCGAAGGTCCAGCCCGTGGACCCTCAGAGCCGTTTTTTGCCCCAAAAGTGCACTCGAAGGTCCAGCCCGTGGACCCTCAGAGCAGGTTTTTACAGTGCACTATGCGGCCGGTGGCGCTTTGTTGTGGCGGCTAAGTGCTTGATTACAAGCGCGTTGTGGTGTATTCCTCGTTCAGATTTTGAACGACGGATGTGCAGGAAGTGGCTGATAAACAGTGTGTTAGCCGCCAGCGGGGAGATCCCGGGTCAAAGCCCGGGATGAGGGCGCAATGGGGCAAGCCCGGGATGAGGGGGCGCTGGATTGACCCTGGGGAGGGCCCAAAGGCGGGGTGTTTGGGAGTACGGCAAAGATTTGCTATATTTGTGTAGATAATGAAGAACGCCATGTCCGGAATTAAATCTGTTCCTGTTTGGAAGTGGGCGCTGCTGTTGATAGCGTCACTGCTACTTTCCATTTTGCTTTACGCTTTTGGAAGCATGCCAAGTATGCTAATGAAGGGCTGGCCGATGTGGCTGACAAGCATTGGAACCGCCGCCGCAATGCTGGGCCTGTATGCCTTGTTCGTACGCTGGTTCGAGAGCGAAAAACCCAAGGACCTGCCCATGAACAAGTGCTTAAAACACACCGGAATGGGCTTCATGGCGGGCCTTCTCTTTTTCACGGCAGTAGTGGCAATAATGATGCTCGCAGGCCTGTACAAGGCCGTGGACATCTGCAAAGACTGGAAAGGCCTAGCCGATGCACTCTTCCTGTTCCTGATAGTGGGCATAGGAGAAGAGATTATCTTCCGCGGAGTAATGTTCCGCTGGATAGATCAGCGCTTTGGCTTCTGGTGGGCCATGGGAATATCGGCCCTGGTATTTGGCATCGTGCACATCACCAACGACAATGCCACCCTTTGGTCGTCGCTGGCAATTGCGCTGGAGGCGGGCCTGCTGCTGGGCGCGGCATATAAATGGGCCGGAAGCCTGTGGTTCCCCATCGCCATCCACTGGGCCTGGAACTTCTCCCAGGGCAACATCTTCGGCTTTGCCGTATCGGGACAGTACTCCGGCGTAAGCCTAATTCAGGCCGATATAAACGGTCCGGAATGGCTCACCGGCGGAGCCTTCGGGGCCGAAGCATCGGTAATCTCGGTAATACTGGGCACGACCATTGCCATATGGCTGACACTAAAAATTATCAACAAAGAAAAATAGCATGGACATCAGCAAAAAACTCTGGGGCAAGGCTCCCGACGGAAAGGAAATCTACCTTTACACCGTCAAAAACGCCTCCGGCGCGTACGTACAGCTTAGCAGCATAGGCGCCGGAATAGTTTCAATAGTGGTTCCTGACAAAAACGGCAAGCTGGCCGATGTAGTAATAGGCTACAAAAAGGCCGATGATTATTTTGCCGACGGTCCCTGCTGCGGCAAAGTTCCGGGCCGATACGCCAACCGCATAGCCAACGGCAAGTTCACGCTGGACGGCGTAGAATACAACCTGCCCATCAACAACGGCCCTAACCACCTGCACGGCGGTCCCGACGGCTTCCAGAACAAGGTTTGGGACAGCCGCATAGAAGGCGACTCAGTGGAATTCATGTACTTCTCGGAAGACGGAGAGGCCGGCTATCCCGGTAACTTGAAAGTTGTAGCCCACTACACCTGGGGCGAAGATAATGCCCTCAAACTCATCCTCACGGCCGAAACCGACAAGCCCACTATAGTAAACCTCACCAACCACGCATACTTCAATCTGGACGGCGAAGCATCCGGCACAGTCCTTAAACACAAACTGGAACTGAACGCCTCCCAGTGGCTGCCCACCGACAAAACCCAGATCCCCCTGGGCGCCCCGGAAGACGTAGCCGGCACTCCCATGGACTTCGTAGAGGCAAAGCCTATCGGCCAGGATATAGAGGCCGATTTTGAAGCGCTGAAGATTGGCAAAGGCTACGACCATTGCTTCCTTATCGACGGCTATATGCCCGGCCAGTTAGCCACTGCTGCAGAGCTCTGGGGCCCCGTTTCCGGCCGGCATCTGGAGATTCTCACCACCCAGCCGGCTGTGCAGGTTTACACCGGAAACTGGCTTGTGGGCTGCCCGGAAGGTAAAACAGGCCGCGCATACCAGGACTACGACGCCGTTGCAATTGAGTGCCAGCACGCTCCGGACTCCCCCAATAAACCGGAATACCCCTCCACGGTATTAAGACCGGGAGAGGTATATCAGGAAGCAATAATTTACGCTTTCGACGCCTAGCATGGCGCAGTAGCAGCCTAGCGGCGGCGGTAAACCACAAACTCAAAAGTAAAGCCCGTTTCCGGATCCGTGTGGGTTTCGGAAACGCTTTCTTTTTCCCAGATTGCAGGATCAATTACCGGGAAGAAGACATCGGCATCCTTTACCTCAGTGTGTACATGAGTGATGTATAGTTTGTCCATATCCGGCAGGGCGGCCCGGTACACGGAAGCGCCGCCTATTACGAAGCATTTATCGGCCCCTGTGGCTGCAGCCGCCTCATAGGCCTCCTCAAAGGAATACACGCACTTTACTTCCGGAATGGGGTCTCCTCCCAGATTGAGCACAATATTGGTGCGGCCCGGCAGGGGACGGACGGGCAAGGAAAAATAGGTTGTGCGCCCCATGATCACAGGATAACCGCGGGTGGTTTTCTTGAAATATTGTAAATCCTCGCTAAGGTGCCAGGGAAGGTTTCCCTTTACGCCGATGCCGTAATTGTCGGCCACGGCCACGATGATACATTTTTCCATAGGCTTATACAGCAACGGGTGCTTTGATCAAAGGCCAGGGGTCGTAGCCTTCCAGGGTGAAGTCTTCGTACTTGAAGTCAAAGACAGATTTTACGTTGGGATTCAACTTCATCACAGGAAGCTTGCGGGGCTCACGGGAGAGCTGCAGGGCCACCTGGTCGAAGTGGTTTTTATAGATATGGGTATCGCCGGTTGTGTGTATAAACTCACCGGGCTGCAAGCCGCACTCCTGTGCTATCATAAGAGTAAGGAGGGCGTAAGAAGCAATGTTAAACGGGACCCCCAGAAAAACATCTGCGCTGCGCTGATACAACTGGCAGGAGAGTTTGCCGTTTGCCACATAAAACTGGAAAAGGCAGTGGCACGGAGGTAGCGCCATCTTATCCACCTCTCCGGGGTTCCAGGCACACACAAGCATGCGTCTGGAGTCTGGATTATGCTTGATTTGGTCGATGACCATCGAAAGTTGGTCGATTGCACGACCGTCAGGGGCGGGCCAGGAGCGCCACTGGTGGCCATAAACGGGACCCAGGTCTCCGTTTTCATCGGCCCACTCGTCCCAGATTGTGACGCCGTGATCCTGTAGATACTTTACGTTGGTATTGCCGCTAATGAACCACAGCAGCTCATAAATTATGGACTTGAGATGAACCTTTTTGGTGGTTAACAGCGGAAAGCCGTCCGCCAGGTTAAAACGCATCTGATAGCCGAACACGCTTTGCGTTCCGGTGCCGGTGCGGTCCTCTTTCATAACGCCGTTTTCACGGATATGTCTTAGCAGGTCTAAGTATTGTTGCATAAGGCAAATTTAAGAAGAAATCGCTAGCTGTGCAAGCTAAATTAAAGGCCTAAAGCCGAAAACAGCATTTCTGGACTTGCATCCTTCAGAACCACGGTTTTATCGGCATCCAGAAGATAAATGGACGGAATGGCGCGCACGTTGTAAATGAGGTCCTCACGGATTACATGACCGGGATCGTAACCATTGATCCAGGCCGATGGATAAGAGTCCTTGCCGGCCTTCCAACTGTCAATATCTTCGTCGATATAGATGTCTACTACCTTAATCTCACCTCTGTCAATGGCTGCCGAGAGCTCCGGAATGCCGGTAATTACCTCCTGGATTTCCTTACAGGCATTGCAGTCCGGGTTACCGAAGATAAGTATGGTAAGCTGCCCGTTTATGCCGTAAAGGCTCCGCTTACGGCCTTCCGTATCTATGAACTTAAAATCGGCCGCCTTGGTTCCTATCCTGTTCAAGCTACATTTCTGTGCTTCCCATGCATATCGGCCCTGCAACACCGGCTCCACCAAAGGAGATTTAGAGAGTTTGGTGGCCAGAGGAAGGTACATTTCCTCGTTGCGAACAGGGGAATTAGGATCGTAAAGATAGTCGCTCACCTTGTCTGTAAGCCATTGGAACAGATTTCCTTCCGGGTATTTAAGTTGGAAGGCTTCCATGCGGTCGTACATGTTTTCCATGGCCCGGATGCCTTCTGCCGGAGCGTTTTGCTGCAACAGCGTCGCAAATATTCCCACCTGCTTTTCAAGATCATCGGCCTTGACCCCATTCACTGTTACGGAGTCGCAGAAATACAGGCTGTCCGGGGCGGTGAAACGGTCCCAGAAATGCTGCGTGAGCCACACCATGCGTTCATCGGGCTCCGTAATCATGCTTGGGATTTCCGCCGACGGGAACTCCCTGGTCAGTTGAGGCTGCTTAGCTGTTTTCTTGGGGCCGCATGCCGCCAGAATACACAGCACGCAGGCCAGACATATTGCAAATCTTTCCTTCATAGCACACAAATTTACGCTTTTTTGTTTAATTTTGTGTCTATGACGCGTAAGACCTTACTAACCATTATATTGCTCCTGGCGTGCCTTTGCGCCAGGGCGCAGTTCGTAACTCACGGTGACAATCCCGGCCACCTAAAGTGGTTTTCAATAGAAACTCCTCATTATCAGCTCATTTATCCCGCCGGTTCGGATTCCCTTGCACGCACCTACGGCCGCTTGCTGGAGCAGTTTCGCGTTCCGGTGGGCCGAAGCTTTGGCATAGTTACCGGAGAAGGCCAGCGCCATAAAATGCCGGTGGTCCTGCACGCATTCTACCCTTATTCCAACGGTTCGGTGGGCTGGGCCCCAAGCCGATACGATCTTTACACCATCCCTCCGGCCTACAACACGGAGCCAACGCCATGGAACATTCAGCTCTCGGCCCACGAGCCAAGGCATCAGGCCCAGTTGGAGGCCACCGGTAAAGGCTGGTTCAAGACCTTCAACATCCTTACCGGCGAAATCTGGAACCCCGTTGCATGGGAGGTTTACTATGGCTGGGCGCTGGGAGAAGGAGACGCAGTTGTGGCCGAAACAGGCCTGTGGCACGGCACACGCGCCAGAACGGCCGACTTCCTGAACTACTACCG